>JBEKMZ010000001.1:0-95437 GCA_049523315.1 Acidimicrobiales bacterium
ACGAGGCATTTGCTGACCGCCGACAGCCCCGTGCTCACCCCAGCGGCGCTTGGGGCGATCACCACGAGACGAGCGGGGCAGCCTCCCGATGTTCGGGCTCTCGGATGGCGGCTCCAGCCGGAGGGCTGGGGCGACTGGCCCGCGGACACGTTGTGGCACACTGGCTTTACGGGGACGTCTTTGCTCGTTTCGCGGTCCATCGGTCTCGGCGTCGTGCTGCTCACGAATGCGATCCACCCCACTCGACGCATCGAACAGCAGGCGGAGGTGCGCGCCGTGATTCACCGCCTGGTAAGCGAGGTTTTCGGATGACCCCGTCCCGCGGGCAGGTTGATCTCGGTGCTTTGGAGACCGAGGCCGTGCGACCTGAGCTCGCCGATCTCGACATCCTCGAGGTGCCTGACCTCGTGGCGCTCATGATTTCGGAGTCGGGGCGGGCTTCTGACTCCGTTGAGGCGGCTGGCGCCGAGATTGCCGTTGCGGTGACCGCGGTCGCCCGTCGCCTGTCCGAAGGGGGAAGGCTCATCTATGTCGGGGCCGGTACGGCCGGTCGCCTCGGGGTGCTCGATGCGGCGGAGGCGGGTCCGACTTTTGACGTCCCGAGTGGCGTCGTAGTTGCGGTGCTGGCTGGTGGCAGCGAGGCCATTGTTCGACCTGTTGAAGGCGCCGAGGACGAAGCTGACGCAGGAGCCGGCGAGCTTAGAGCGCTCGGCTGTTCGTCTCGAGACGCCGTACTCGGCATATCTGCAAGCGGCCGGACGCCTTTTGTCACAGGCGCGATCTCTTACGCACGGGCCCTTGGCGCACTGACTGTCGGCATCGTTTGCAACCGGGGCAGCGAGATCGCAAGTGCATCGGAGCTCGCGATCGAGCTGCTCGTCGGAGGCGAGCTGATCGCCGGGTCGACGAGGCTGAACGCGGGAACGGCGCAGAAGATAACTCTCAACATCATTTCTACCGCCGTGATGATCCAGCTGGGTAAGACCTACGGGAACCTTATGGTCGACCTGCGACCGACCAACGACAAGCTGCGGGATCGGGCCGTGCGTATCGTGGCCGCGGTCGCGCGGACGTCGCCCGAGATGGCCAGGACGGCTCTCGAGACCTGCGGGTGGCGGATAAAACCGGCTTGCATCGTCGCCGCCTCGAAGATGGACGTCGAAGGGGCGGTCGAGCTCCTCGAGGCGAACGGTGGCCGGCTGCGATCGGCGCTCGAGGCGGCCCGTCTAGATGAGACAGCGAAGCCATCTACTCCGGCCAGGCACTCGGGAAGGCAGCGTCGGCTGGGCGTCACATCGTTCCTTGAGTCCGGTCGACTGGTGCCAGGTGACGTCGCTGTGGCGGACGGATATGTTGTTGCGCTCGGCTTGACGCCTGGCAGGGGCGGGATCGCAGTCCCGGGGCTCGTGGATCTGCAGGTGAACGGCTACTCGGGAGTCGATTTTCTTCGTGCTTCAGTGGAGGAGCTCGCTGGCGCTGGCTTGGCCCTTGCCCGTGATGGGGTCCTTGCCTATCAGCCGACACTCATAAGCAATGAGATCGGCCCAACACAGCTTGCCGCGGCAAGGGTCGCGGACCTCGTGAGTCAACAACCGGAAGGTGCACGCGTCCTCGGTATCCACCTCGAAGGACCGTTCTTGTCGCCTCTGCGGGCCGGGACGCACCCGCTCAGGCGTCTTGTGGCGCCTGATATCGAAACGCTGATCTCACTTCTCAACGCCGGCCCGGTGACAATGGTGACCCTTGCTCCTGAACTGCCAGGAGCTCTGGAGCTGGTACGAGAATGCACTCGCCGCGGGATCGTCGTTTCGTTCGGTCACAGCGATGCGGACGCTGGGCAGGCGCGCCGTGGTTTCGAGGAGGGCGGTCGTGCAGTCACCCACATCCTCAATGCGATGCCTCCGCTCACCGCTCGCGCCCCCGGTCTCGCTGGGGCTGCTCTCGCGGACCCTCGTGTGGTCGTCCAGATAATCGGGGACGAGATTCACATCGCCGACGAGATGCTCCGAGTCGTGACGACTGCTGCCCGCGGCCGATGGAACCTCGTCAGCGACGCCACAGCCGCATCGGGCCTTGGTGACTGTGAGTTCCACTTCGGGGAGGTGCCCGTCGTCGCGTCGGGGGGAGCTGTCCGACGCCAGGACGGAACTTTTGCCGGCTCGGCCGCCAAACTGCTCGATGGTGTCCGTCATCTTGCCGGGCTTGGCGTCGGGCTCGAAGATGTCCTCTCAGCGGCAACCGAGCGTCCGGCGGCCCTGTTGGGCTTGACCGATCTCGGCCGTATCCGGGTGGGTGGGCGAGCGGACCTAGTTGTTCTCGGGGATGGACTCGAGATCGATGACGTCATCCTCAATGGCCGCTCTCTGAGCTGAACTTGATCACCTGCTACCCGAACGTCTCTGGGCTCGTTGTTCGTTTACGCCCTTTTTATTGGAAAGCCACCCGGTTTTACGCTCGATTTACACCGCGCGCCGGAGAATAGAAGCAGACCTTCTCGAACAACGAGAGCGTTCTATGGAGGTGTTGTCATGTGGGGCCGCCTGTTGTTGGCGATAGACCATTCGGATTCAGGCCAGGTCGCGCTGGAGTTCACCGCGCGACTGGCCGCCGACGCGGCGTCGGAAGTGTGTGTCTTCCACGTCCGCGAGGTCCCGACGAACATACGGGCTGTACCGCTCGAGAATCTCGCCGAAGCGCAACTCGTGGTCGAGGAAGCGCTTTCCTACCTGCGCCTCGCAGGCCTTGGCGCCGAAGGTCGGCTTTGCAGCGCGCCCGATGAATACGTCGCGTCGCGAATCGTGGAGGCGTCGGCCGAGTGGCAATGCGGCGCGATCGTGCTGGGATCCCGACGCCTGCGCGGTCTAGGACGGCTTTCCGGGCGCGGCGTGCGTGAACGAGTCCTTCGCCTTTCGGATTTGCCGGTTATCACCGCACCTACGCCCGTTTACGAGCGGGCCTCGTAGTCCCAGCAGCACTGCCGGCTCGGCCCTCCGGAGCCGGCAGTGCTGCTGGGCATGCCAGCTTGGACCCCCGATCGGGCAGAGCCACAAGCTGAATAGGTTGTAGTCGCGCTCCTGTCTCGAACCGCCGACCAGGACCCTGCGAAAGGAGGGCGTGAAGTGACTCAGGCGAGTGACCTCGAACAATTGGTTCGCAACTACTGGGACGTGGACTCGGCCACCTATGACCGATCACCGGGGCACAATCCGCGGACGCACCTCGAGCTGGCGGTCTGGGCAGCCGCCTTACGCAGGCTGCTGCCGCCTCCGCCTGCGCGGGTGCTCGACGCCGGCGCCGGCACCGGGTTCTTGAGCCTGCTGTTGGCACGCGAGGGATATCGCGTCACAGCACTTGACCTGGCTCCAGGCATGCTCGAGGAGCTGAGCGTCAAGGCCCGGGCCAAAGGTCTCGACATTGCCCTTGTGGAGGCCAACGCTGCCGATCCTCCGCGAGACGGCTTCGACGCCGTCGTGGAGCGTCATGTCATTTGGACCTTGCCCGGCCCGCAGGCGGCACTCGAGTCGTGGCACGAGGCGGCGCCGACGGGGAGGCTCATCTTGGTCGAGAGCATTTGGGGGGCAGCGGCTGGACCCGAGGAGCAGCTGCGCTCGGTCGCGCGGAGCCTCCTGCGACGGATGCGGGGCGCGCCATCTGACCATCACAAGGAGTACGACCCGCAGCTCGTATCCGAGCTGCCGTTCGGCTCGGGGGCTAGCCCGGAGACGCTCGTCGAGCTGGTCGAGTCGACGAGCTGGGGCCACGCCCGGGTCGAGCGTCTCCGCGACGTTGAGTGGGCGACGAGCCAGGCGATACCGTCCCTGCTCGACCGGCTGGTCGGAGTGACGCCGCGCTTCGCCGTCATCGCGGGTTAGGAGCGTATTCGGGGCGCCTTCGACTCCTTCGAGGGAGACGGTTTGCCCTATTTGGTTGTGTCTGGCAAGGCTCTCGGGGGATCGGGCCCCGCGCTAGGGTTGCGGGGATGTCGCGCCCCAAGAGCTTGGCGTCGGCTGTCCTCGTGGCGGTGCTGACCTTGACCCTTTCGTCGGTCGCGCTGGCCGCTCCGTCCGAAGGCCGGGCGGGGGAGGCAATGGCTCTCGCGAGCCCCGGGGAGGCGGGCCGCGCCGCGACGACGACGCTGCCAGCTGTTCCCGCAAAGGCTGAGGGGCTGCTGAGGTGGCTCTTGAAGACGGCGGCCGTCGTCAGCTCTGACGACGAGAGGGCGGCGGCGCTCTCGGAGCGCTACGACCTCGAGAACTACAAGCTCACCAAGGTCAAGCTCGACGTGGCGAGTTTGGGGCGGCAGGTCCGGGTCGCCGACCTCCGTCTTTCGGCGGCCGGGGTGCGCCTGCGCCAGGCTGCCGTCGTCGCCTACGTCACGGGCGAGCTGGGCGCGGTCAACTCAAGCCTGCTCTCGGACAACGAGTCCTACGGAGAGATGGCCCAGGTCTACTCGGGCATTGCTCTCGGCCAGCTCCGCCATGCTCTCGCGCTCTACCGGGCGGCGTCGCAAGCCGCGCATGCATCGCGCTCGCTCGCAGTTGAGAACGCCCGTCGCATCGCCTCGACGCTGGCCAGGATCGCCTCGTTGCGCGCACAGGCGATGACCCTCACGCGTGAGGCGACGAAAGGATACGACTCCATCAGCAGACGGCTTCGGCGCCTTGTCGGGTCGAAGGAGTTCACCCGGATCCTGTTCCAGCTGCCGGTGGGCAGTCCATACAAGGGACCCGATCTGGCGGGCACGCACGTGTCTCAGAGCGCCAGCGCCGCCCAGGGCCTGAAGGCGGCACTAGCTGCCCAGAAGTTTCTTGGCATCCCGTACGTGTTCGGAGGCGCTGGCAATACCGGCGTCGACTGCTCGGGCCTGACGATGCTCGCCTGGGCGTCAGCCGGTCTTTCGCTCGTGCATTCGGCGACATTGCAGTGGGAAGAGTCGGTGCCGGTTCCGCTGGACCAACTTGAGCCCGGGGACCTGCTCTTCTACCACTTCGCCCACGATGGTCAGGGTGCGATCACTCATGTCGTGATGTACCTCGGCTCAGGTCCCTTCGGCCTTGAGACCGTGATCCAGGCGGCCGAGCCGGGCGCGAACGTCGCGCTCGGCAGGATCAACTTCGACGGTTTCGTAAGCGCGGGGCGGCCCTGACCGAGAGGGCCCTGACCGAAAGGGCCCCGCCGAAGGGCCCTTTCGTCGCAGCTACCACCGTCCCTTGTGAACCGCCGCGCTTGCCGGCCGACGGGGCGGACGCGCAGACCCGCTCGCCGCGGCGCGTGCTCGCGGGTCAGCCCTCTCCTCATAGCCGAGGGCAACGGCGCCGATCACCTGTCTTCCCTCGGGCACGCCAAGCGCCTCGAGCAAGAGTTCCGGGTCCCTGTGCAAGCGGAAAAAGAGCGCTCCGAGGCCCGCGTCGGTCGCCGCGAGCAGCAGCAACATGACTGCGAAGGAGGAGTCGACAAGCCAGTACGGCACTGGCCAGCTCTCAGACGCGAGACCGGCGAGACTCGAGCCGGCCTTGTCGGGCTCGCCGTAGCGGGCGAGGTAGGCGCCAGGATCACTCACGGGCACCACGATCACCGGCGCTCTCAACAGTCCGGCGAGCGAGCCCGGTTCGGCGAGGAACCCCGGGTCGCTCGTCAACTCGAAGAACTGCCGCGTCTCGCTGCCCTCCAGCACGAGAAGGTCGATTCCCTGTGTGAAACCTGCCGAAGGCCCGCGCAGGGCGAGGCCGAGCATTCGGTCCAAGACCTCGCCCGGCACCGGATCGTCCGCGTAGCTCCGGACCATCTTTCGCCTTCGCACGACCTCGTCGAGTTGCACGCTCCGGACGCTAACGGACCGGGGCCGCGCCCCATAGGAGCGCGGCTGTGCTGGCAAAGACGACGCGGCCCGAGCCCCAATTGGAATGTTGAGCAGACTGGTAGTGTTTTAGACGACGGGAGCATTGAGGTAAGGGGTTGTGGTCGTGGCAAGTTTCCGGGACATGTTGAGCCAGGCCAAGCAGGGCGTCGTCGAGATAGATCCCGCCGGCGCCGAGCCGCTTTTGGGCGAGGCGTTGTTCCTAGATGTCCGCGAGGCGGACGAGTATGCCCAGGGCGCCCTGCCCGGTGCGGTCCACCTGCCCCGGGGCCTGCTCGAGCTGCAGGTCGAAGGGCGCGTCCCCGACAGGGACCGCAAGATCGTGGTCTACTGCGCGGGCGGCACCCGGTCGGCACTCGCGGCCCAGACGCTCGGACAGCTCGGTTACTCCGACGTGGCGTCGATGGCCGGGGGTTTCAACAAGTGGAAGGACGAGGGGCGCGACTGGATCGTCCCGAGGACTCTCGATAGCGACCAGCGCAACCGCTACCAGCGGCACTTGCTGCTGCCCGAGGTGGGGGAGGCAGGCCAACAACGTCTCTTGGAGTCCAAGGTCCTCCTGCTCGGGGCGGGCGGACTCGGTTCGCCCGCTGCGCTCTACCTGGCGGCCGCAGGGGTGGGGACGATCGGGATCGTCGACATGGACGTCGTCGACTCTTCGAACCTGCAGCGCCAGATCCTGCACAATCTCGACCGCGTTGGCGAGCGGAAGGTCGACTCCGCGAAGAAGACGCTCACGGCCATGAACCCCGACATCGACGTCGTCACCTACGACCTTCGCCTAGGGGCCGACAACGTCTTGGACATCATCAACTCCTACGACGTGATTGTCGACGGGACGGACAACTTCCCGACCCGCTATCTGCTCAACGACGCCGCCCTCGTCAAGAAGATCCCGGTCGTGCACGGCTCTATCTTCCGCTTCGAGGGCCAAGCGACGGTCTTCTACCCCTATGAAGGACCGTGCTACCGGTGTCTCGTGCCTGAGCCGCCTCCGGCTGAGCTGGCGCCCTCGTGCGCAGAAGCCGGGGTGCTCGGGGTCCTCCCAGGAATCATCGGGTCCATCCAGGCAGTGGAGGCGATCAAGCTTCTCCTCAAGCTCGGAGACCCGCTCGTCGGCCGGCTCCTCGCCTACGACGCCCTCGAACAGAGTTTCCGGACATTCAAGATCCGTCGGGACCCGGAGTGCCCCGCCTGCGGGGAGCACGCGGGGGAGATCGTCATTGCCGAGTACGACGACTTGTGCATGCCGCATCCCCTCCAGGCCCCGACTGCGTCCGTCCTCGTCAAGGGCTGACCCAGCCGCTGTCGGCGCGAGGGCAGTGAGGTGCAGCGTCGTCGGCGCAGCGCCATGCGGGCCGGACAGGCGCTCATCGCCTGTCCGACTTAGGCTCTGGCCGTGCCGAGCGATGACGGTGGACGTAGGACCGACTCGGGCATGGAGATCCGTCGCTGCTACGGCCCAGAAGATCTGAAGCAGTTCGACCCGGCCTCGGAGCTCGGGGAGCCGGGGGGATTTCCCTACACCCGTGGCGTGCAGCGCGACATGTACCGCGGCCGACTCTGGACGATGCGCCAGTACGCCGGTTTCGGGACGGCCGAGTCCACCAACGAGCGGTTCAAGTTCCTGCTCGAGGCTGGCCAGACAGGGCTGTCGTGCGCCTTCGACCTGCCCACCCAGATGGGATACGACTCCGATCACCCCCGTGCGGAGGGTGAGGTCGGAAAGGTCGGCGTGGCCATCGACTCGATCGAGGACATGCGGAGCCTGTTGTCGGGCCTTCCCCTCGACACGGTCTCGACTTCGATGACGATCAACGCCACCGCCGCGATCCTGTTGCTGCTGTACGAGCTCGTCGCCGAGGAGCAGGCAGTATCGCCCTCTTCGATCAGCGGCACGATCCAGAACGACATATTGAAGGAGTACGTCGCTCGCGGGACCTACATCTACCCGCCCCGCGCCTCGATGCGACTCGTGACCGACACGTTCTCCTACTGCGCCGAACGCGTCCCGGGCTGGAACACGATCTCGATCTCGGGCTACCACATCCGCGAGGCGGGCTCGACGGCCGTGCAGGAGCTGGCCTTTACGCTCTCGAACGGAATTGCCTATGTGCAGGCAGCGCTCGCGGCCGGCCTCGATGTCGACACCTTCGCCCCGAGGCTCTCGTTCTTCTTCAACGCCCACAACAACCTGTTCCAGGAGGTCGCCAAGTACCGGGCCGCACGCAGGATCTGGGCCCGGACGATGGTCGAGCGTTTCGGGGCGCGCGACGAGAAGTCCAAGCGCCTGCGTTTCCACACCCAGACCGCCGGTTCGACCCTTACGGCGCAGCAACCGGAGGACAATATCGTCCGGGTGGCCCTGCAGGCTCTTGCCGCCGTCCTGGGCGGTACCCAGAGCCTGCACACGAACGGGTTCGACGAGGCTTTGGGGCTACCGACCGAGCACGCGGCGAAACTCGCCCTGCGGACCCAGCAAGTCATCGCCTTTGAGTCCGGGGTCACCGACACCGTCGACCCCCTGGCCGGGTCCTACTACCTGGAGAGCCTCACGAACGAGGTCGAGCGCGCCGCTGTCGCCTACATCGCTCGGATTGACGCCCTCGGAGGCGCCGTGGCCGCGATCGAGGCCGGTTTCATGCAGGACGAGATCGAGCAGGCGGCCTACGACTACGCGAAGGCTGTCGAGTCGGGCACCGCCGTCGTCGTCGGCGTCAACCGGTTCGTCGATCAGGGCGCAGGCGAGAGTGATGTCTTCCCCATCGATCCGGCCTTGCAGCGCGACCAAGTCGAACGCCTCCGGGCATTGCGGGCGTCGCGTGACCAGGCGGGCGTCGAGGCGGCTCTGGATGAGGTGCGCTCCGCTGCCCGGGGCACTCAGAACCTGCTCGTGCCCATGCGCGAGGCGCTGAAGCGCCGCGCCACGCTCGGAGAGGTCTCAGATGTCCTGCGCGCGGTCTTCGGAGAGTACCGGTCGAGTCGCTGACCGGCTGGCGCGGCTCGAAGGCGAGTGTCTCAATGGTGCTCGTAGGCGGTGGCGGTGAGCCGCGCACGCACCTGATCGTCGCTCGCCATGTCGATGACCGTCCATGCCATCGCCGCGGCGCCGTCGAGCACCGCACGGTCCGCTGGTGGGCTGGCGGCCGCTTCGGTGAAACCGACCTGGTGATTGACCGCCGGCAGCGAGTCGATCCCGAGCAGGGGGTGGATGGAAGGGATCGCGAGAGAGACGTTGCCCATGTCGGTCGAGGCGTTTAGGGCGCCGTTCGGCCCGGTCGGGAAGACGCGCCCGATCGCCTCGGCATTCGACCGGTACAGGCGAGCCATCTCCTCGTCAGTCAGGAACTCCGAGTACTTCGGTCCCTGCGGCACGAGCTCAAGCGTCGCGCCGGTGGCGAGCGCTCCCGCTTCGAAGCATCTCACGACTCTCGGCTCCCAGGTCTCGAGGGCTTCGAGCGTCGCGGCGCGGACGTAGAACTTCGCCACCGCGAGCCCCGGGACGATGTTCGGGGCGGCGCCACCGTGGGTGACTATTCCGTGCACCTGGTCATGGGGGGCTGCGTGTTGGCGGAGGAGCCCGATCGCGACCTGGGCGATCGTGACGGCATCGAGGGCGTTCACGCCGCGCTCGGGGTAAGCAGAGGCGTGCGCCTCCTTGCCGGTGTAGCGGGCGTCGAAATGGCTGACGGCGAGACACGGCATCCTGTCGTTCTCGCCCGGGGCGGGGTGGACCATCAAGGCGGCGTTGACGCCGTCGAAGCCGCCGCGCTCGAGCATGAGGATCTTCCCGCCGCCGCCCTCTTCGGCCGGCGTGCCGAGGACGCGGACCGTGATGCCGAGGTCGTCGGCGAGGCGGGCTAACCCGATTGCTGCCCCGACGGCACTGGCGGCGATCACGTTGTGGCCACAGGCGTGGCCGATCTCGGGAAGGGCGTCGTACTCGGCGCAGATCGCGACGACGAGCGGCCCGTTCCCGAAACTGGCGGTGATTGCGGTCGGGAGCTCGCAGACGCCGCGCTCGACGCTGTAGCCAGCTTCCTCGAGCGCCTCCGCACACCAGGTCGAGGCCCTTTCCTCCTCGAAGCTGAGCTCCGGGTGGGCGTGGATCGTTCGCGAGAGCCCTATAAGGCGATCCTCGGCGGCACCGATTGCCTTTCTCGCCCGTTCCTTTGCCGGCGTGACATCCTTCATTCGACATCCTTCATTCGATTACCGCCACGACATCGCCTGCGCCGAGCGAGTCACCGACGGCGACGTGGAGCTCCTTGACCCTGCCCGCGCGGTCCGAGCGGATCGGGTTCTCCATCTTCATCGCCTCCAGCACGCACAAAGTCTGGTCGACCTCAACCAGGTCGCCTTCGGCCACCATCACCTTGATGATCGTTCCCTGCATCGGCACGGTCAGCCTCCCATCGGCGGCGAGCATGGGCGAGGCAGCGGGGTGCGGCCTAGAGCCCGCGGTCGCCCTCTTGCTCCCTGACGAGCGCTGCGACGAACTCGAGGTCCCGGGGACCCAGAGCTTCACCCTGTAACGGCGCCCGTCGACCTCGGCGTCGACCTCGCGAAGCACCATGTCCTCGGCGACCTCGGAGCTGTCAGAGTTCGGAGCTGGCTGGTCGGCCGAGAGCTGAGGAGCGAGAGCGGAAAGGTCGAGGACTTCTTCTAGCCACCGGGTCGAGTGGCGCGCCTCGATGAAATCGGGATGGACGACGATCGCCTCGATCGCCGGGCCGGTCGTCGCGATTCCCCCGATCTCCAGCTCCGACAGCGCCCGCAGGAGCCTGCGACGGGCGGCGTCGCGGTCCTGGCCCCAGACGACGATCTTCGCGACGAGGTTGTCGTAGAACTGGCTGACAGTGTCACCAGACTCGAAGCCGGAATCGCAGCGTACGCCGAAGCCCTCCGGAAGGCGCAAGGCGGTGATCCGGCCGGGGCTCGGGAGAAACCTGCCCGCGGCCGGGTCTTCCGCGTTGATACGGGCCTCAATGGCGTGGCCCCGGCTCAGCGCCGAGACGGCGTCTTGGGACAACGGGAGCGGCTCACCGGTGGCCACGCGCAGCTGCCACTCGACGAGATCAAGCCCCGTGCGAAGCTCCGTAACCGGGTGTTCCACCTGCAGGCGGGTATTCATCTCGAGGAAGTAGAAGCTTTCGTCCTCGAAAAGGAACTCGACCGTCCCGGCCCCTTCGTAGCCGCAGGCACGACAGATCTCCACAGACGCCTCGCCCATTGCGCGGCGGACATCGTCGGGGAACTCTGGCGCAGGGCTTTCCTCGAGGAGCTTTTGGTGGCGACGCTGGCAGGAGCAGTCGCGCTCCCCGAGCCAGACGGCGTTGCCATGGCCGTCGGCGAAGACCTGCATCTCGATATGGCGAGGCCAAGCCAGGTAGCGCTCGAGGTAGACCTCACCGTGACCGAAGGCCGATTGCGCCTCGCGCTGCGCGGAATGCATCGCCGCCGCGGCGTCGTCCGGCCCGGCCACCACCTTCATTCCGCGGCCGCCGCCGCCGAAGGCAGCTTTGATCGCGACCGGCCAACCGTTCGACTCACCGAAGGCGACGATCTCGGCCGGCTCTACGAGCGGCTCGCTGCTACCAGGCACGCAGGCGACGCCGGCGCGGGCGGCGGCGAGGCGGGCATTGATCTTGTCGCCCATCGTCTCGATCGCTTCGGGCGGAGGGCCGATGAAGCTCGCCCCTGCTGCGGCGACCGCTCTCGCGAACGCGGCGTTCTCGGCG
This sequence comes from Acidimicrobiales bacterium, assembly GCA_049523315.1. GTDB lineage: Bacteria > Actinomycetota > Acidimicrobiia > Acidimicrobiales > Bog-793 > Fen-455. The sequence continues at coordinate 11,599 of JBEKMZ010000001.1, forward strand.
AGGAACCCGTAGCCGGGATGGACGGCGTCGGCCCCGCTCCGGGCGAGGGCGTCCAAGATGAGCTCGCTCGCGAGGTAGCTCTCGGCCGCGCTTTGCCCGCCGAGCGCGTACGCCTCGTCGGCGAGACGGACGTGAAGGGCGTTCTCGTCGAGCTCGGAGTAGACCGCGACGGTGCCGACGCCGAGCTCGCGGCAAGTGCGGATGACCCGCACGGCGATCTCGCCGCGGTTCGCCACGAGCACCTTGTCGAACACGGCCCTCCCTCCTCGATCTATCCTCGCCTCCCAATGGATCAGGTGCCGCGAGCCGACCGGCCACCTGTGAGGGAGAGCTCAGTCGAGCAGGCTACCCCCGCGCGCGCAGGTGAGGACCACTTCGCGAGAGGCGGTTCCGCCGTGCAGGCCCCCGTCGCCTTCGCCGTGCCCGAGCGTCTGCAGGTCGTGGACTCGACCAACCGCTACCTAGGTGACCTGGTGCGAAGAGGGATGCCGGACGGCTCGGAGGTCCCCGAGGGATACGCGGTCTCAGCCGAGCACCAAAGCGAGGGCCGTGGTCGGCTGGCGCGGAGGTGGGAGGCCCCGCCGGCAAGCGCCGTGTTGTGCTCGGTGCTTTTCAGGCCTGAGCTCGCCCCAGACCAGCTTCACCTCGTGGCTTGGGCGGTGGCGCTGTCGGCGGTGCGTGCCTGCACGGAGACAGCCGGCGTCGAGCTCTCCGTGAAATGGCCGAACGACCTGCTCGCGCCTGCTGATGCCGCGATCGCGTCCGGAGGCGGGCCTCCGAAGGTGGCCGGCATATTGTCCGAGGTCCTCGCGCCCCGCGGCGCGCGGGGCCTAGGTGACGAGCTCGGTCGGAGGCCGGGTTGCGTCGTCGTCGGCATCGGGATCAACGTCAACTGGCCCCCGGAGTGGCCGCCGGCGGATTCAGATGACCCCGATCTCGCGTCCATCGCCATGCATGCCACCGCACTCAACCGGCTCGCGGGACGCGAGATCGACCGGGATGAGCTCCTCGGTCGGCTGCTGGCCTGTGCGGGCCGTTTGAACGCCGACCTCGCAAACAGTGAGGGCCGGCGCGCGCTCGCGTCGCAGTACCGCCTCGCCTGCTCGACCATCGGTCGCGAGGTTCGCGTGCAGCTGGCAGACGAGACTGTCCTCGGCAGGGCGCTGGACCTCGACGACTCCGGGTGCCTTGTCGTCTCCACGGAAATGTGCATGCGGACAGTCTCGGCCGGCGACGTCGTCCACCTGCGCTAGTGCCGTCGCCCCGCGCTGGGCCGGAGCCGCCGGGGCGTGACCGACCCGACCGAGCGAGTCCGACCCGGCCCGCCAGAGGCCGATTAGCCTGTGCCGATCATGCGACTTCTCATCACCGGCGGTGCCGGGTTCATCGGCTCGAATTTTGTGCGCTACTGGGCGCAGCACCATCCCGACGACCAGCTCGTCGTGCTCGACGCTTTGACCTACGCGGGTGACCGCCGCAGCATCGCCGAGCTCGAGAGCTCCGGCCGGGTCGTCTTCGTCCACGGCGACATCTGCGACCAGGCCCTGGTCGAGTCGACTCTCGGCGGGCACAGCACCGAGACGATCGTCCACTTCGCCGCGGAGTCCCACAACAGCTTGGCCATATTGGACCCGGCCCGTTTCTTCCGGACCAACGTGCTCGGGACCCAGTCGCTGTGCGACGCCGCCCGCAGGGTTGGCGTGGCGCGCTTTCACCACATCTCGACCTGCGAGGTCTACGGCGATCTCGCCCTCGACAGCAACGAGTCGTTCAACGAGGACTCCCCGTACCGTCCCCGCACTCCCTACAACGCCTCCAAGGCAGGCGCGGACCATGTCGTCCGCTCGTACATCGAGACCTTCGGCCTGAGGGCCACGATCACCAACTGCTGCAACAACTACGGCCCATTCCAGTTCCCGGAAAAGGTCATACCGCTCTTCTCGACGCGCGCCCTTGAGGGTGAGACGCTCCCGTTGTACGCCTCGACCAAGAACCGGCGCGAGTGGCTGCACGTCGACGACCATTGCCGGGCGATCGAGCTCGTCCTCACCGACGGCGTGATCGGCGAGACCTACAACGTCGGCTCCGGCGACGAGGCGAGCATCGAGGACATAGCTGACGGCGTGCTCCAGGCCGCGGGCAAGCCCGAGTCGCTCAAGACGATCGTCCCGGACCGGCCTGGCCACGACCGGCGGTACCTGCTCGACTCGACCAAGATCCGCACCGAGCTCGGTTGGTCGCCAACCGTGGAGTTCGGGTCGGGCCTGGCGGCGACGGTCGGGTGGTACCGCGACAACCGTTCCTGGTGGGAGCCGCTCATCGGGCGGTCGCCAGTGGTGGAGGCTTCCTGGTCGAGCGCGCCGCAGACCGCCCGGCCATCCTGAGAACGATCGCCGTGCGCGTCTTTGTGACCGGCGTGACCGGCCAGCTCGGCACCGAGATCGTCGCCGACCTGCGCCGCCGGGCGGCCGAACGTGTCCGCGGGCCCGCGCTCGAGGTCATCGCCCCCGAGGAGGACGATCTCGACATATGCGACCGCGACGCACTGCTCGCCGCCATAGGGACCGTCCAGCCCGAGGTCATTATCCACCCGGCTGCCTGGACGGCCGTCGACGCCTGCGAGGGTAATCCCGACCGCGCCTACAGCGTCAACACCCTCGGCACGCGCCACATTGCCGAGGCCGCCCGCCTCGTCGGGGCGCACGTTTGCTACCTGTCGACCGACTACGTCTTTGACGGCACCTCGGCCCGGCCCTACCTCGAATGGGACGATCCCAACCCGTTGTCGGTGTACGGGCGCTCGAAGCTCGGCGGAGAACGTGAGCTCGACGACGGCCACACCATCGTCCGCACCGCGTGGGTGAACGGCCGTTTCGGGGCCAACATGGTAAAGACGGTTCTCCGCCTCGCGGCGGCAGGAGAGCCGCTCCGCTTCGTAAACGACCAGCGGGGGAGCCCGACCTCGGCGGCAGACCTCGCGAGCAGGGTCGTCGACCTCTCATTAGGCAGGTACCCGGGGATCTTCCACGTCACCAACCAGGGCTCGACGACCTGGTACGAGTTCGCCCGCCTCGTCGTCAGTGCCTCTGGCGGGGACCCGGCCCGGGTGGAGCCGATCACCACGAGCGAGCTGGACCCGCCCCGCCCGGCCCCCCGGCCCGCCAACTCGGTGCTCGACAACGCGGCGCTACGGCTGTCCGGCTGGAGCCTGCTCCCGAGCTGGGACCAGGCGATCGCAGATCTCGTCGCCGAGCTGACGGCCTGATCGTTGCCGGGTCCGGACACCTCCGAAAAGGTCGGGATCCCCGAAGCACCGAGCGCAGTCGTCGTCAACTACAACGCAGGCGAAACGATCGCGCGATGCCTGGCCAGCCTGCGCCAAGCAGGGATCAGCGACATCGTCGTGGTGGACAACGGCTCGAGCGACGGGTCCGTGGACCGCGTGCAGGAGGAAGCGTTTTCGGCGAGGGTGGTGCGACCGACGCGCAACATCGGGTACGGGGCCGGGGCTAACCTCGGAGTCAAGCACGCCAGCGGCGGGCGAGTGTTCATCTGCAATCCAGATCTCGTCGTAGAGCCCGGCGCCATGGAACATCTCAACCGAGCGCTCGGGGCCCGGCCAGACGCGGCCGTGGTGGGCCCGATGCTCTTGGAGCCAGACGGCTCGGTGTACCCGTCGGGCCGGTCCTTCCCGGGACTCGGCGACGCGCTCGGTCACGGCTTTGTCGGGCTGTTCTGGCGCGACAACCCGTGGACCCGCCGGTACCGCCTCGTCGGCGAGAGCCAGCACACCGCTCGCGACGCCGACTGGGTCTCGGGGGCGGGCTTCCTAGTCCGGCGGGACGCCTTCGAAGCGGTCGGCGGCTTCGACGAGGCATACTTCATGTACGTCGAGGATGTCGACCTCTGCTGGCGGCTGCACCGCGCCGGCTGGGCCATCCTCTACGAGCCATCCGCGCACGTCGTCCATGAGCAGGGTGTGTCCACCTCCCTACACCCCTACCGGATGCTCGCGGCCCACCATCGCTCCATCCTCAGGTTCGCACGTCGCTCGGGATCGGGGCGCGAGCGGTTCTTGCTGCCCTTGGTGGCGGTCGCTCTCGGCGCCCGTTTCGCACTTGCCAGCTTGCGATGCTTTCTGGCTGAGCGTCGCGACCGCCCCGTACAGACGCGCGACGGCCCGTTCCGGCGGCTTTTCAGGCGTTCCGCGAGCCCGCTGGGATCCCGACCGAAAGATGCAGGAGCCAGCCGAGGCTAGAGTCGGGGCCCGTGCCCAGGAATTCGATCAGCCGAAGGGTCGCGCGTGCCGCGTCGATCGGCGGCAGCCGCAGCTACAGGCAGCGCACGCCCTTGGGGTGGTACACGATCTTGCTCGCGGTCTGCATCATCGGGCTCGGGCTGATCGTTTTCAGCCGCCACGAGCGTGAGGTCGCAAGCCAGACTGCCTCCACTACGACCACGACGACCCAGGCCAACGCGACGCCCCCGCTCATAAGTTCGCACTGGCAAGTGGCCCTCTCGGTCGACGTCTGCGGGACGGTCTCCAACCTGCCGGCCAGCGCCAACAAGACCTCGGGCATCATCACCGACGGCAACGGCGTCGTCGACATCGAACCGGCACGGGCGGGCAGCGACGCCAAGCAGTTCGAAGGCGCCAACGCCACGCTCGGCAAGTTCCTCACCGCGGAAGGCGTGAGTCTCAGCGCCACCTCGATGAGGCTGCCGAAGTCGGTCGGCAAGCTTGCCGGGACCTATGCCGACGGCCGCAAGTGCGGCACCAAGCCCGCGAGCTTGCAGCTGGTCAGCTGGCAGAGCGCGAGCTCGACGACCTCATTCAGTGGACAGCCCGATCCCGGAGTCACTTACGGCAACGGCGAGCTGTTCATGCTGGCATTCGTCACCAAAGGTGCTTCGGTGCCCAAGCCCCCGGCCGCTCATCTGGTAGCCGCATTCGTCAAGTCTCAAACCACGACCACGACCACGACGACTACGACGATCAAGGGCGCCACGACGACGACGCTCAAGGGCGCCACCACGACGACGCTCAAGGGCGCCACGACGACGACGCTCAAGGGCGCCACGACGACGACGCTCAAGGGCGCCACCACGACGACGACCTCGAGGAGCACCACGACGACCAGCGCTTCGAGCACGACGACCACAACCGGTTGATGGACACTGGTTGATGGACGCGGTCGTTCTCGTCGGCGGCGAAGGGACACGGCTTCGGCCGCTCACGTACGAGATCCCCAAGCAGATGTTGCCGGTCGTCGAGCGGCCGATGATCGTGCACGTGATCGAGTGGCTGGCCTTACATGGCGTCGACCGTGCCGTTCTCTCGCTCGGCTACAGGGCCGATGCGTTCATCGATGCCTTCCCGTCCGACGAGATCGCCGGGGTCGCCCTCGAGTACGTCGTCGAGCCTGAGCCGCTCGACACTGCGGGCGCGATCCGCTTCGCAGCGGAGAAGTCGGGCGTCGACGAGACCTTTCTCGTACTGAACGGGGACGTGCTCACCGACTTCGACGCCTCAGAGCTCATCGCGTTCCACCACTCGCGCGCCGCGGACGCATCCATCGGGCTGACACCGGTCCCAGATCCGTCACGCTTCGGAGTCGTACCGACCGACGCGAACGGCCGCGTCACGGACTTCATCGAGAAGCCTCCCCGGGGCGAGGCGCCCACGAACCTCATCAACGCGGGCATCTACGTGTTAGAGACGTCGGTGCTCGACCGGATCCCGGGCGGCCGGCGCGTATCGATAGAACGCGAGACGTTCCCAGATCTGGTCGCGGGGGGCATCTTGTACGCCCTCGCGTCCGATGCGTACTGGCTCGACACGGGCACCGCACAGCATTTCCTCCAGGCGCAGCTCGACGTCCTGTCCGGGCGCCGGGCATTTTTGCCGGAAATACCGCAGATGCGCGACGGGGTCTGGGTCGACGCGGGTGCGGAGGTCGCTGGCACCCTCGAGCCGTACTGCCTCGTGGGCACGAGGGCGGTGATCGCGGGTCGGGCAGAGGTCTCCGACAGCGTCATCGGGTCCGAGTCTTCGGTCGGGCCGGGCGCAGTGGTCTCGCGCTCGGTCCTAATGACCGGATCGGTGCTACGCCCTGGCGCCGTCGTTCGCGACAGCATCGTCGGGCCGGGCGCGGTCATCGGCGAGGGCGCGCAGCTTGGCCGGATGACAATAATCGGGGTCGGGGCCGAGGTGCCTGCGAACGCCGTGCTCGAGTGCGCCCGTTTCCCCCGGTCCTGAACCAAACCGAAGCTAGGAGGCCGACGAAGTGCGAGCACTCGTGACCGGAGGTGCGGGCTTCATCGGGTCGAACCTCGTCGACCGGCTCAAGGCCGAGGGCCACGAGGTGGATGTCGTCGACGACTTGTCGACCGGGTCGCTCGCGAACCTGGCCGACGCCCGCGCCTCGGGCGGATCGCTCCGCTTCCACAACATCGATGTCCGCTCCCACGACTTCGTCGACCTGGTCGGACACCGCAGGCCCGAGGTGATATTCCACCTGGCAGCCCAGGCGGACGTCCGGGTCTCGGTGGACCGTCCCGTCTTCGACGCGGAGGTGAACATCCTCGGCACGATCCAGGCGCTCGAAGGCGCACGGGCCGGCGGCGGCGCAAAGATCGTCTTCGCGGCCTCCGGCGGGACTTTGTATGGCGAGCCCGACCAAGTTCATCTCCCGGTCGACGAGCATCAGCCGCACCGGCCCCTCTCGCCGTACGGGGTGTCGAAGAAGTCCGCGATCGACTACATGGTCGCCTACCGCGAGCTGCATGGCATTGAGTTCACCGCCCTCGCCCTCGCCAATGTCTACGGACCGCGCCAGGATCCGCACGGCGAGGCGGGCGTCGTGGCGATCTTCGCCGGGAACCTGACATCCAGGCGACAGTGCGTGATCTACGGCGACGGCAAGCAGACTCGCGACTATGTCTATGTCGACGACGTCGTCGACGCTTTTGCCCGTGCAGCCCGGCGCGGGGACGGGCTCGTGCTGAACATCGGCACCGGTCAGGAGACCTCGGTTAACAGGCTGTACGAGATAGTGGCGGCCGCCGCGGGAAGCGAGCTCAGCCCCAAGTCGGCGCCGGCCCGGCCCGGTGAGCTGCAGAGGAGCGCTCTCGACCCGCGCCGGGCCGGGCTGCACCTCGGCTGGAAACCGTGGACCAGCGTGGAAGCAGGCATCGAGTCCGTAGTGGCCTACGTCCGCCAGGCTGGTACGTGATAGCCGTCCTTTGCGGCGGTGTGGGTGCCGCCAGGCTCCTGGCGGGCATGCAGCAAGTCGTAGATCCCGCGGAGATCGTCGGCATCGTGAACACGGGCGACGACACCGAGCTCCACGGTCTGCACGTCAGCCCGGACCTCGACACCATCACCTACACGCTTTCGGGTGCCGTCAACCTGGACACGGGATGGGGGCTTGCTGGCGACACGTTCCGTGCGATGCAGGCTCTGGAGCGCTTCGGCGCCATCACCTGGTTCCGCCTTGGCGACGCCGATCTGGCGACCCACCTCTACCGGACCACCCGGCTTGGCGAAGGGGCCCCCCTCTCGGAGGTGACCGCCGAGGTCTCGGCTGCCTTCGGCCTCGGCATCCGTCTGATCCCCATGAGCGACGACCCGGTCCGCACGCGCCTGCGGCTCCCCGACGGCAAAGAGCTCGCCTTTCAGGAGTACTTCGTGAAGCTGCGCCACTCGGTTGTTGTGACCCAGGTGCGCTTCGAAGGCGCCGAGCTCGCCCGTCCCGCCCCCGGGGTGATCTGTGCCCTCGAGACCGCCGAGGTCATCGTCGTGGCGCCTTCGAACCCGATCGTGTCGATCGGTCCGATCCTCGCGGTGCCGGGCGTGGCTGAGGTGTTGCAGGCTCGCCGCGACTCGGTCGTGGCGGTTTCCCCGATCGTGGCGGGGGCGGCCTTAAAGGGCCCGGCCGATCGGCTCCTCGTCGAGCTCGGGGGAGAGGCATCGGCGGCCGGAGTTGCCCGCCATCTCGCGACGTGGGTGGGCACTCTCGTGATCGACGAGGCGGACGCCGGGCTCGAGGGCGAGGTGCGGGAGGCGGGGTTGAACTGCATCGTCGCCGCGACGATCATGAGGACGCCCTTGGCGGCGGCGGGCCTGGCGCGCGTCGTCGTCGGTGCCACCGCGCCCGCCAATGGGAGGGCTCTTTTGAAGTCCCCCCGCCCGGCGAGGCGCGATGGCGCTTAGCGCGCACACGGGTCACAGGTAGAGACTGCGACATGGCCTCGGGAGCATCGCTGTTGGTGTTCGGCGTCACGGGCCTCGGTGAGATCGCGCCGGGAGACGACCTCGCCTCGCTCATCGCCGAGCAGGCGGCGCTCATCGACGGGGACGTCGTCGTCGTCACCCAGAAGATCGTCTCGAAGGCCGAAGGCCGCACCGTCCGGATCGACCCGTCCGACCCGGACGCGAAACGCGCCTTGGCTGAGTCCGAAGCCGTCCGCGTGCTCCGCCGCCGCGATGACCTCGTCATCACCGAGACGCGGCACGGCTTTGTGTGCGCCAACTCGGGCGTCGACCTATCCAACGTCGCGGACGGATGGGCAGCGCTGCTGCCGGTGGAACCCGACCGTTCCGCGCGCCGTCTGCGCGACGGGATCCGGGCGCGCACAGGCGTCGAGGTAGCCGTCGTCATCTCGGACACCTTCGGCCGGGCATGGCGCCAGGGGGTCACCGACGTTGCCATCGGTTGTGCCGGCATCCGCGCCGTCATCGATCTCCGCGGCACGACCGACGCGCTCGGCCGCGAACTCGTCGCAACCGAGATCTGCGTTGTGGACGAGGTCGCATCGGCGGCCGACCTCGTGATGGGAAAAGCGCGCGGTGTCCCAGTCGCGGTCGTGAGGGGCCTGGACGCTGCCTTCCTGGGCGAGGGAGCAGTCACCGAAGAGGTGGTGCGACCCCATGGTGAAGACCTGTTCCGGTGACAGGCGGGCGAAGACCGCGGCGCCCTCGTGAGGAGCTCAGCGGGTCACGGGCCGCGGTGACCAGGCTCCGAGTGGCCCTCGACGTGCTTCCCCTCGCCGGCGCTCGCACGGGGGTTGGCCGGTTCTGCGCCGGCCTCGCCGGTGCTCTCGCTGTACGAGAAGACCTCGAGCTGCGCGCCTACGCGATCGCGAGGCGCGCCCGGAGCGAGGTTGCTGTTCCCGCGGCCGCACTCGGACTCGGCTTAAGGACCTGGGCCGTACAGGCGCGCGTCGCCAACGCGCTCTGGGCACGGGTCGAGCTGCCGCCTGTCGAATGGCTAGTGGGACGCGTCGAGGTCGTGCACGGCACGAACTACGTCGTGCCGCCGGCGAGTCACGCCGGCCGCGTCGTAACCGTGCACGACCTGACGGCGGTGCGCTACCCGCAAATGTGTGTGCCGGCCTCGTTGGCCTACCCCCACCTCGTGTCGCGCGCGGCGCGCCGGGGCGCCTTCGTGCACGTGCCGTCGAGCTTCGTGCGTGACGAGGTCGTCGAGCTACTCGGCCTCGATGCCGAGCGCGTCCGTGTCGTGCCGCACGGGCTCGACGAGCCGGGCCGCGGCGACCTCGACGAGGCGCCTCGGGGCCGGTCGGCGCCTTATGTGCTCGCGCTCGGGGCCGTCGAGCCGCGCAAGGACCTGCCGACGCTAGTGATGGCCTTTGCGGAGCTGGCCCGCGACCACGACGACCTCGAGCTCGTCGTCGCCGGGCCGGACGGGTGGGGAGGCGAGGCCTTCTCCGCCGCTGTCAGAGCTTCGGGGTTGGCGGGCCGTGTTGTCCGGGTCGGTTACCTGGACGAGCTCGAGCTGAAGTCCCTGCTTTCCGGCGCCACAGTTCTCGCCTACCCATCGCTTTACGAGGGGTTCGGGTTCCCGCCCCTCGAGGCGATGGCGGCCGGGGTGCCCGTGGTCGCGACCGCGGCGGGTGCTGTGCCCGAGGTCGTCGGTGACGCCGCCGAGCTCGTCGTGCCGGGCGACGTGCCCGCTCTTGCGGAGGCCCTGACTAGGGTCATCGAAGACGATTCGCTACGCGCCCGGCTCATCGCGGCCGGCCGTGCCCGGGCGGCATCTTTCACCTGGGCGTCCGCCGCGGCCTCCATGGTGGAGCTTTACCGCGAGGCTGCTTTGTGGGGGCGATCGAGGTGACGACGATCTCTGTCTGCGTGGCTGCCGAGCAGCTGCGCCGGCGCGTTCCGGGCGGCATCGGCACCTACGCCCGCGGCCTTCTGAAGGGCCTCGGCGAGCTCCCCGCCGGCGAAGGGCCGAGCCTGAGCCTGCTTGCCAGCCGCGCGCCGCAAGGGCCGGACCCGCTCGCCGTCTACGGATACCCGGTGGTGGCCTCGCGGCTACCCGGCCCGCTCATGACCAGGGCCTGGGACTTTGGCCTGTCACGCGCAGGTCGGGGCAGCGACATCGTGCATTCCGTCTCGCTGGCGGCGCCGGCGGTCTTCTCCGGGACCTCGCTCGTTGTGACCGTGCACGACGTGGCGTGGAGATCGATGCCCGAGGCCTTTCCCGAGAGGGGCCGGCGCTGGCATGAGGCGGCCCTGCGCCGCGCGGCTTCGAGGGCGGCAGCGGTCATCGTCCCCTCGCAGGCGACAGCCACGGCCGTTCTCGGCGCCGGCGTCGGCATCGCTGCCAAGCGGCTCTTCGTCGTCGCCGAGGGGGCGGACCACCTCGGCGAGCCGGACGCCGCGGCCGGCGCGGCCCTGCTGGAGCGCCTCGGGGTTGCCGGCCCGTACCTGTTGACCGTTAGCACGCTCGAGCCGCGGAAGAACCTCCGGCGCCTCGTCGAGGCCTATGAGCTCGCGCGGCCCAAGCTTGCCGAGCGCTGGCCACTCGTGGTGGTGGGGCCGAGCGGGTGGGGAGCCTCCGCCTCCCCGGCAGCCTTGGGCGGCAACGCCGGCGTCGTCTTCGCGGGCGTCGTCGACCCCGGCGCGCTCGCGGCGATCTACTCCGGTGCCAGGTGCTGCGCCTACGTGCCGATAGTTGAGGGCTTCGGGCTGCCCGTCGTGGAGGCGATGGCGCAGGGGACCCCTGTCGTCTCGAGCCCGGTGCCGAGCTCCGGTGGGGCCTCGCTCGAGGTCGACCCGACCGACGTCGCCTCAATCGCGGAAGGCCTCCTCGCCGCCGCGGGCGACGACGCGACGCGGTCCCGGCTCAGAGCGAGTGGCCTTGCCCGGGCGGCCGAGCTGACCTGGGCCGCGACGGCCCGGGCACATGTCGCCGTCTGGGAACAGGTCGCCACCGAAAGAAGGGCGCCGTGAGGCCCGAAGCCGACGGTGCCCTCGAAGTCGCGCTCGACGTCAGCGCGGTGCCCGAGCGGCCAGCCGGGGCCGGGCGCTACATAGTCGAGCTCGCGAGGGCCCTCGCCGGCCGTGGGGACTGCGGCCTCAGGCTGATCTCCCGGTGCGACGACACCGACAGGTGGGAGCGGACCGCACCGGGGCGCCAGGTCCTCGCCGTCGCGCCGAGAGACCGTCTCTCTCGCGTTTTGTACGAGCAGGCCCGCCTCGCGAGCGTGGTCGCGCGCCTCGGCCCGCCTGCGGTCGCGGTTCACCACGGTCCGCACTACACGATGCCCCGGCGTTCCAAGGTCCCCTGTGTCGTGACGGTGCACGACATGACGTTCTTCGATCACCCGGAGTGGCACGAGCGCAGCAAGGTGCTCTGGTTCCGCTCCGCGACCCGGCACTCGGTGCGCCACGCCGCGGTCATCGTCTGCGTGAGCGAGACGACCGCGCAAAGGCTCCGGGACCTCCTCCACCCTCCGTGCCCGGTGATGGCCGTCCCGAACGGCGTTGACCAGTCCCGTTTTGCGGTCGAGGAGCCCGAGCCCGGCGCCGACCGCGAGGTGCTCGCGCGCTTCGGCCTCGAGCGGCCGTACCTGTTCCACCTCGGCACCTTGGAGCCCCGCAAGGGGGTCGTCGACCTGGTTGCCGCCTTCGACCTCCTCGCCCCCAACGACCCGGATCTCGATCTCGTCCTGGCCGGCGCGAGCGGGTGGAAGGCGCAGCCGGCGCTGCAGGCCATCGCCACGGCTAGGTCGCATGCGCGCGTGCGCCGGCTCGGTTATGTCGCCGACCAAGACGTCCCGGCCCTGTTGCGCGGGGCACGCGCCGTCGTGTATCCCTCACTCGAGGAAGGCTTCGGCCTACCTGCCCTCGAAGCTCTCGCATGCGGTGCGCCGCTCGTGACGACCGCCGGGACGGCGATGGCGGAGCTTGCCGGCGAGAGCGCCCTGCTCGCTCCGGCGCGCCGGCCCGAGGCTTTGGCGTCTGCCGTCGAATCGGCCATCGCCGCCATCGGCTCACCCGCAGGCAGCCGGCGTCGCCAGGCCGGGATCGCCATCGCGGCTCGCCACAGCTGGGAGGCCTGCGCCGAGGGCCACATGGAGGCCTACAGGCTCGCGGCCCGATCTTGAGGCGCTTCGGTACCGTCGCCCGCCCGGGCGGCCATCCCTTACGGCGCTGATAGCCAGGTAGCCTGACGGCCATGCGCGCCTATCTGACCGGTGGAACCGGCTTTGTCGGCGCCTGGCTTCTGCGCCATCTTGCCGAGGTCGGAGACACCGCCGTCGCCCCGGGCCCGGAGGTGGACGTCTTGGACCTTGACCTTTTGGCCGGCGACCTTGAAGCGGCGGCGCCCGAGGTTGTGTACCACCTGGCGGCGCTCACCCATGTCGGCCGGTCCTGGAGGGAACCGGGCGAGACCTTCCGCGTCAACGCCCTCGGCACCTTGAACCTCCTCGAGGCCGCGGCACGCTGCCCAACTCCTCCGGCCGTCGTGCTCGTGAGCTCGGCGGAGGTCTACGGGCCAGCCACCGACGCCGGGCCACTTGACGAGCAGTCGGACCTCCGGCCCGTAACCCCGTACGCGGCGAGCAAGGTGGCAGCCGAGTTCCTCGGCCTGCAGGCCTTTTTGGGGCGCGGGCTTCGCGTCGTTAGGGCGAGGCCCTTCAATCACGTGGGGCCCGGCCAGTCCGAGGACTTCGTGGTCTCGGCGCTTGCAAAAAGGATGATAGAGGCCGAGCTCGGAAAGACCGCGACCGTCCGGGTCGGCAACCTCGCCGTCTCGCGCGACTTCACAGATGTGCGCGACGTCGTGCGCGCCTACCGGCTCCTCGCGACAGACGGGGTCGCCGGCGAGGCGTACAACATCTGCTCGGGGCGCGCGATCAGCATCGCGGAGCTCGCCGATCAGATGGCGGGGCTGCTCTCGGGCGAGGTCCGCCTGGTCGAGGACCCTGCCCTGTTCCGCCCGATCGAGGTCCCGGTTCTCCTAGGAGACGACTCCAAGCTCGTGGCTGCTACGGGCTGGCACCCCGAGATCGCCTTGTCGAGCACGCTGTCGGACGTCCTCGGCTACTGGCGCGGGCGCCTCGGCTGACTCAGGCCGAGAGGCCGAAGACCCGAGTGCGGAGCTCGTCGCGAGCCTCGCGAGCCTGCTGGACGACGGCCTGCACGGGTTCGGGGAGCCGGTCGATGACTGGCTCAAGGCTGGAGTCGACGAGCTTCAACACCTGCGCGACGGTGGCGTCGAAGTCCCTCGCCCTCTTGGCCATGTGATCGCGTCCCCCCGAGAGCTCCTGGCGGCGTACCTGTGCCTTTTGGAACCCGAGGACGCCGGCTCCGATCGCGATATAGGAGGCTTCCTTTGCCAAGCTCGCCAGAGCTCCGGCCGCCTTCGCGAGATCCTGTCGTACGTCGGTCATCTCCTGCTCCTCTTAGTTGCCGATGTGCTAACTATAGCAAGCAAACCCAGTGAGGCAGCGCCGGTCTCGGGTTGACCGTCCGCGGTAGCGTGGTGGCCCTGATGCCGGAGGACCAAGTCCCACCGGTCGTCGCCGTGGTCGTCGCCAATGACCCAGGTCGGTGGTTCGAGGAATGTCTGGAGGCTCTGGGCGCTCAGGACTATCCCAACCTCGACGTGCTCGTCGTCGACGCCGCGAGCCACGATGAACTGACCGCACGTGTTGCTGCGGTGCTGCCGCGCGCCTTCATTCTCCGCCAGGACGACGCGACCGGGTTCGCGGCTGCCGCGAACGAGGCCCTGTTCGCTGTCGAGGGCGCATCCCACCTCTTGGTCTGCCACGACGACGTGGCACCGGCCCCGGACGCCGTGCGGTGCATGGTGGGGGAGTCCTATCGTTCGAATGCCGGCATCGTCGGCCCCAAGCTCGTGGAGTGGGACGCCCCCGACCGCCTCCTTCAGGTCGGTATCGGCGTCGACCGCTTCGGCGCCACCGTCGAGCGCGTCGAGGCCGGTGAGCTCGATCAGGCCCAGCACGACGAGGTACGTGAGGTGTTCGCCGTGCCGGGCGGCTGCACGCTGGTTCGAGCCGACCTTTTTAAGGCACTGGGTGGCTTCGACGAGGACATCTCGATGTTCGGCGAGGACGTGGACCTGTGCTGGCGCGCCCAGGTGGCCGGAGCGCGGGTCGTTGTCGCTCCCCAGGCGCGCGTGCGGCACCTCCAGGTGGCGCGCTCGGGTTTGCGCGCCGTCGGTGACGTCGCCGCGCTGCGCCGGCGTCACGAGCTGCGTGCGGTGCTCAAGAACTACGACGCACCGCGTCGCCTGCTCGTGGGCGTCGACCTCGCGGCCGGTTCGATCGTCGAGGCCACACTCGCTCTGTTGAGGGGCGATCGCCCGCGCGCCAAGCGGGTGAGGGACGCGTGGTGGTGGAACTGGCGCCACCGCAAGAGCCGCAGGATCGCCCGCAAGGCCCTCGCGCGGGTTCGCCAGCAGCCCGACAGCGCCGTTGCGGGGTTGTTGAGCCGCGGTGGGCGACGCTCGGCCCTCGAGTCGGGCCAAGGTGGTCCCGTGCGGCCGGTCCCCGTCGGCCCGGTCGGGCCGGTCGGTCCTGCCGTCGAGACACTTTTCGGAAACGAGGACGATGCCGAGCCGATTCGACCCGTGGCACGCCGTCGCGGCCAGGTCGAGCTGCCAGGCACGGGCTGGGCGGTGGCCGGCCTGATCGTCGTTGTGGCCTTCAGCCTCCGCAATCTGTTCGCCGGCCACCTGCCGCTCGTGGGCGAGCTCCTGCCCTTCCCTGCGCCCGCCGTGCTGTTGCGCGAGTTCTTCGGCGGCTGGCAGGACGCAGGCTGGCAGGCGACCGGCCCCGCTCCCGCGGCCTTTGGCCTGGTGGGGCTCGCTGGGTCTGTTCTCCTCGGGAGCACCGCCCAGGTCGAAAAGCTGCTGCTGTTGGGCCCTATCGTTGTTGGCGCCGTCGGGATGCACCGACTCCTGCGCCCGCTCGGCTCCAGTAGGGCGCGCCTGGCAGGCACGATCGCCTATCTCGGGCTGCCGCTTGTCTGGAACGGGGTCGCGGCCGGGGACCTGCAGGCCCTCGTGACCTTCGCCGGCATGCCCTTTGTCGTGTCGCGGGTCTGCCGTGCGACGCGCCTTTCGCCGTTCGTATCCGAGGACGACCCAACCGGCTGGCGGGCGGTGGTCGCGGAGGTGGTGCCGTTCGGCCTCCTGCTGGCTCTGCTTGCCGCCTTGGCACCGCCATCGGTGGTGGCCGTGGCGGCGCTCGCACTTGCCGTCGTCCTGGGCTCTTTGGTGGCGGGCTGCCTGCGCGCGGTCCTTCGTGCCCTCGGTGTCACAGCCGGGGCGTTGGTTGTCGCCTTCGTCTGCTGCCTCCCATGGTCCTTGACATTCGTCCAGGTGGGAGCGAGGTGGGCCATCCTGGGCGGCGCGGTCGGCTCACCGGGGACCACGGGCGGCATTCTGCGGCTATTTCGTTTCGCCGAAGGTCCGATTGGCGCGGGCTGGCTCGACTGGGGGATCCCGCTCGGTGCGGGCTTCGTGCTCTTCGTGGCCCGCGACTTGCGCCTCGAGTGGGCCACGCGCTGGTGGATCGCGGCGGTGACAACGGTGGCGTTTGCCTATGCCGGGGCGGTGGGCTGGCTCGGTGCCGGCGGGGGGGCGACGCTCGTCCTGCTGGCTCCTGCGGCTTGCTGTCTCGCGGCCGCGGTTGGCCTCGGCGTGGCCGCCTTCGAGGTCGACCTTGCCCAGAGCCGTTTCGGATGGCGCCAGAACCTCTCTCTTGCGGCGGGACTTTGCCTGGTCGTCGGGCTGTTCCCGACACTCGTCTCGTCGGTGGACGGACGTTCGTCTCTTCCTTCGGCCGGCTTCGAGCAGATACTCGGCTGGACCGCACGGGCGTCGGGCTCGCAGGGCTACGAGGTGCTCTGGCTCGGTGATCCCTCGAGCATGCCCGCACCCTCCTGGCAGATAAGGCGCGGGCTCGCGTTCGCGGTTAGCGAGGACGGGCTCCCGGACGGCAGCCGGCTCTGGCCGAGCGCGGATCCGGGCGCCGGGACAGGGGTTGAGAGGTCCGTGGTCCGAGCGGAGGAGGGCCTGACCGTCCGGCTCGGCTCCGAGCTTGCCGCGGCGGGAATCCGGTACGTCGTCATGCCAGACGGCATCGCCCCATCCCTGCCCGGCGTCCAGGCTCCGCCCTCGGTGCCGCCCTCGCGAGGCCTTATCCAGGCGCTCCAGGCACAAAGCGACCTGCGTCAGCTCCCGACCGAGGGCGGGGTGATCGCCTTCGAGAACGTGGCCTGGCCACTGGCCGGGAGCCCCACGTCGGACTCCGTCGTCACCCTCGGTCCAAGCGCCGGAGGGACTTCGGCTGATCTGAGGGAGATAGCCTTGGCGGCGGGCCTGCTTGCCGTCGCGCTCGCGATCTGCGAGGGCATCCTCCGGCGCAGGCGCAACCGCCACCGGCGCGCCTTCGGCGCGCCTTCGGGTGACGACGCCGCAGAGAGCGCTCCCTGGCAGGGCGACGCGAGAGGGCCGTCCACTGACTCGGAGGCGCCGCGGGACGGGGCGACCCCACAGTCCGAGCCGGCCCCGAGCGCACTGCCATGAAAGGCGCCGGCCGTCTCTGGCCGCATTCGGGCAAACGTACTCTCGGCGCCAGGGGCCGGTCCCTGCTCGGAGTCGGGATCGGTGTCGCCGCGCTCGTGGCTCTCAACGGTGTCGTGAACGAGACGAGCGTCGCGTCCTACGGGGGCCAGTTCGTTGGAGCACCGCCGCTGCCGGCGGTGCAGATGGGCCGGCCGAGCGCCTGGCGCTGCCCGGGGCCCCTGCCCGTCGGTGTGGGCAAGGAGCGATCGCGCATCGCGATCGTGAACAGCTCCGGCTTGCCTGTCGGCGTCACCGTGACCGTGTCGCGCACTGACCGCCCCGCCGGGGGGATCTCCGGCGCGAGCTCGGTCACGGCGTCACACTTCCGGCTCGACCGGCATTCGCAAGCGGTGCTGACCCTGTCCAAGACTGGTCCGGCCGGGTACGCGGCAGTCTCGGTCGAGACCGATGGGGGCGGGGTCGGCGTCGAAGAGTCGATCCGGGGCATGCAGAGCGCCGCGGGTGCCGCCGCGGTTTCGTCCCCGTGCTCACTCGGCTCCGCGCCACGTGGGTATATTCCCACCGGGAGCACTTACGGCAGCTCCGACGTCCTCGTTTCGCTCTACGACCCCGACGCGACCTCGGCCGTCGTCGACCTGAGCGTCTCGGACGGGACGACGCTTACATCCCCGCCCGCCTTTCAAGGCGTCGTCGTCCCTGCCGACGGCCTCGCCGTTCTCGATCTGCGCCGCTGGGCCTTCCAGCTGAGCTCACTGGCCGTCACCGCGTCCGCCGTAAGCGGGGACGTGGTCGTCGGAGCGCTCGAGACCACAAAGGAGCTCGTCGCCGTGGCGACCGCGTCGACAGGTGCCCACCGGGTGGCCCATGTACACATCATCGGCACCTCACTGCTCGTCGGGCCGGACAGGGCCATAGGGCAGTGGGCCTTCACCGCCTTGCAGTCGCGCATAGGCGTGGCAAGCATGTTCTCGGTCTATGACCCGGGCACCAGGCAGGTGTCGGTCAGCGTCGCACCGCCCGGTCGATCGGGCATCGTGGCAGCGCTGACCGAGGACGTGCCGGCGGGCGGCATCGTCGAGTTCGCGACTCCCATCGCACCCGGGACGCGCCTTGGCGCGAACTCCGTCGTGGTCAGCGCCCAAGGCGGCACGCCCATCGTCGTCGCCCGTCTCACGACAAGAGAGAGGGCCCGGACCCTCGAGGAGCTGAACGCGACCTCGGGCACCGCCGGGCCCCGCAAGATCTGGCTGCTGGCCGGTGCCGTGGTGACGCGCGGGATCGATGACTTCGTGACCCTGACCGACCCGGGCGCGCAGAGCGCGTCGGTGATACTGACCGAGCTCCCCGATCTGCCGGCGGTCCCGGTCCGGTTCAAGACGATCACCCTGCTTGCTGGAACCCAGCGCAACGTGGACCTCGGGCCCTTGATGAAAGACGTCCCCGAGTTCGCCCTCGAGGTGTCGGCAACTACCCCGATCCTGGTCGAGGAGCAGCTCAGGCCCCGAGATGGCATCACAGCCGCAAGCGGGGCGATTCCAGTCCTGCCCTGAGAGCACAGTGCCGCCCGCTGCGCTGCGGCGCCCATTCGTGCGCGGCGGGTCTCAGACCTCGGTTGGGGGGACTGCCTTAGAGGGAAGGCTGGACACCGCCGGCGCCATCAGCCCGCCTGAGAGCGAGGGGGCGTAGCGCTCGGTGATGGCCTTCTCCTCGCCCTCGGCCGGGCTGTGCACCGGCTTGCCGTAGGCGGCGTCGATCAACCGGGCGATCTCGGCGCCGTCGACCGTCTCGAACTCGAGCAGGGCGTGCGCGACCGCTTCCAGGCCGGCCCTGTGCTCGCGAAGCACGCTCGTGGCCCGGGCCTCCTGCTCGCGCAGGATCCTGGCGACTTCCTCGTCGACCACCCGGCTCGTGTCCTCTGAGTAGTCACGTGTGTGCATGAGGTCCTCGCCAAGAAAGACCATGCCCTGGGATCCCCAGGCCATCGGCCCCACGCGTTCGGACATGCCCCACTCGCGGACCATCTTGCGGGCCAGCTCGGTGTTGCGCTGCAGGTCGTCGCTGGCGCCGGTCGAGAGGTCGCCGTAGATCATCAGCTCGGCCACGCGCCCGCCCATGCGGACCACGAGCGAGTCTTCGATGTACTCGCGTGGGTAGATGTGCCGCTCCTCGGTCGGGAGCTGCTGGGTGACCCCGAGGGCGAGGCCGGTCGGGATGATGCTCACCTTGAGCAAGGGGTCGGCGTGCGGGAGGACGTAGGCGAGCACGGCATGGCCGCCCTCGTGGAAGGCGACCCGCGACTTTTCGAGGTCGGACAGCACCAGGCTGTCACGGGGCTGGCCCATCAAGATCCGGTCCCGGGCGGCGTCGAAATCGCGCATCTCGATGAACTGGCTCCCGCGCCTTACCGCGTGCAGCGCCGCCTCGTTGACGAGGTTGGCGAGATCGGCACCGGACATACCGGGCGTCCCACGGGCGATGATCGACAGGTCCACGTCGGGGCCCATGCGCTTGTCCTTGCAGTGCACCTTCAAGATCGGCAGGCGCTCGTCGAGGTCCGGCAGCGGCACGACGATCTGGCGGTCGAAGCGGCCGGGGCGCAACAGCGCAGGGTCCAAGATGTCTGGCCGGTTCGTCGCGGCCATGACGACGATGCCCTCGGCGACGTCGAATCCGTCCATCTCCGACAGCATCTGGTTGAGGGTCTGCTCGCGCTCGTCATGCCCGCCGCCGAGCCCGGCACCGCGCTTGCGCCCGATGGAGTCGATCTCGTCGACGAAGATGATCGCAGGGGCCTGCTTGCGGGCGGTTTGGAACAGGTCACGGACGCGACTCGCGCCGACGCCTACGAACATCTCCATGAAGTCCGAGCCGCTCACCGACAAGAAGGGGACTCCGGCCTCGCCGGCGACGGCACGGGCGAGCAGCGTCTTGCCGGTTCCGGGCGGGCCTACGAGCAGCACGCCCTTTGGCACCCGGGCGCCGATCTCCTTGAAGCGCCCGGGAGACTTGAGAAAGTCGACGACTTCGCTGATCTCCTGTTTGACGCCTTGATAGCCCGCGACATCATCGAAGGTCGTACGGGGCCGCTCGGCGGTATAGACCTTGGCGCGGGACCGCCCGATCGACATGATGCCCGACATCTGTCCCTGGGCGCGCCTCGACATCCATACGAAAAAGCCGATGATCAAAGCGACGGGGAGCAGGTATATGAGGATCTCGCCGAGGGCACTCGAGCTCGGTGTCGAGAAGGTGTACTTAATGCCGGCCGCCTTCAGCTCGGCGTAGAAAGAGTCGGGAAGCTGGCTCGGCCCGGTCGAGGTGTAGTTGGTGCCGTTGGTGAGCGTCCCGGTGATCCCGCCGGTCGTGTTGTTGAAATTGGCGGTCTTCACCTGGTGGGTGATGAGGTCGTGCTGGAACTGCGAGAACTGTATGGACTTAGAGGCCGTCTTGTTGAACATGCCCGAGCCGATGAAAAGGACGATCAGTACGACGACGACGAGCGCGATAGCCCAGCGCCAGACCTGGTCCGAGCCCGAGGGGGAACCGGGACCGTTCCTTCCCGGTCCGCTGCCAGGGCGCATGTCTTGAGGCTGACGACTCACGCCGCCTATCGTAGGCGGCGGCGAGACGGGGCCGGTCCGCGGGCCCGTCTCGTGGGCCTGCTCCGATCACCCCATGCCGGGCGTGTCGCGCCACGGCCGCGTCTTGGGCTTGACCTGTATGGCTCCTGACGACGACGCTCGCAGGGTGAACAGCCGCCGCGCTCGCCGCAACACGGCGACCACAAGCGAGCCGACGGTCTCCGCGCCCAGGTCGCGCTCAGAGGCTGTCTCCAACTCCTTCGGCTTGACCGAGGCGATATTCGGCATCGTGGCCGGCTTCCTCCTTGCCACCCTCGCCGTCTCGGCCTACGCGGCCTCGACCCCGCATGGCCAGCACACGAGCCAGTACGGCGAGGAAGTGGTGAGCCTGCTCGGGCTCTGGGTCGGCTTCGTCGGAGCCCCCGTCGTGGCGACGCGGGTCGCGGCGCGCGAGGCACGCGCCCGGCCCGTCCTCGCCGAGCCAGGCCGGTCCGCACGAACGGGATCAGGGAGCTTGGTGCGTGACTACGGGCTTGTCTTGAGGCCGTGGCCCGACATACCTCTCGGGATCGTCGCCGGTGTGGCCTCCCAGTACCTCTTGGTCCCGGTGGTAGAGGCACCGCTTCTCCCCTTTGTCCACCACCTGTACACGCGCCTCGGCCATCCGGCCCAGAACCTCACAGGGCACGCCTTCGGACCGGGGCTCGTCGTGTTGGCAGTGCTGGTCTGTGTCGGGAGCCCTGTCGTCGAGGAGCTGTTCTTCCGTGGCCTGCTGCTGCGGGCCCTCATGGGCAGGATGAGAGATCTCGGGCCGCGCCTCGGCCCGGCGGTTTCGATAGCCCTCACGGCGCTGGTGTTCGCGTTCGCCCATTTCGAGGCTCTGCAGTTCCTCGGGCTCTTGGGTTTCGGGGTCGTGCTCAGTTGCCTCGCCTGGCGCACGGGGCGCCTCGGGCCCTCGATCGTCGCTCACATGGCGTTCAACACCGTCACGATCATCGCCATAGTGGCCGCGCGATGAGTCCCGAGTAGGCTCGGCCACGATGGCACCCGAGCAGTCAGAATCCCCGCAGGCACACTTCGAGGCCATCTTCAAGGCATACGACATCAGGGGCATCGTTCCCGACGAGCTCGACGCCCGCATTGCCTATTGCGTCGGCGCGGCGTTCGCCAGCTTCGTGCTCGCGAGAGGCGCCGGCGAGGCGAGGGTCGTCCTCGCACGCGACATCCGGCACTCGGGTGTCGAGCTGAGCCGGGCCTTCAGCGCAGGCGTGCTGTCCGAAGGCCTCGGCGTCGTCGACGTCGGGCTGGCCTCGACCGACCTCCTCTACTTCGCCTCCGGGAAGCTGAACCTGGCCGGGGCGATGCTGACCGCCTCGCACAACCCGCCCGCGTACAACGGCATCAAGCTCTGCCTGCCCGGTGCCAGCCCGATAGGGCGCGACTCGGGCCTTGGCGAGATCTGCCGCATCGCTGTCGGCGCCTACGCGAGCGCACCGGCGGACGGTGGTGTCAAGGACTTCGCGGACGACGGGCGCGTCGAGCATCGCGACCTGCTCGAGGAGTTCGCCACCCACGTGCGCTCGTTCGTTGAGCTCGAGAGCCTCCGGCCCTTGAAAGTGGTAGCCGACACGGCCAACGGCATGGGTGGCCTCGTCGCCCCAGCGGTCTTCGCGGGGCTGCCCTTCGAGCTCGAGATCCTCTTCGGCGAGCTGGACGGTTCATTTCCCAATCATCCTGCGGACCCGATACAGGTGAAGAACCTGGCCGACCTCCGCGCTCGCATCCTCAGCAGCGGCGCGGACGTCGGGCTTGCTTTCGACGGCGACGCGGACCGCGTGTTCATCGTCGACGAGAAGGGCGAGCCCATGTCAGGCTCGCTGACGACCTCGATCGTCGCCGCGACCATGCTCGAGCGCCACCCCGGCTCGAAGATCCTCTACAATCTCATCTGCTCGCACGCCGTGCCCGAGATCGTCATCGAGCGGGGCGGTGTCCCTATACGGACGCGCGTGGGCCACTCGTTCATAAAGGCAGTGATGGCCGAGACCGGCGCCATCTTCGGGGGCGAGCACTCCGGGCATTACTACTTCCGGGACAACTACCGGGCGGACTCTGGGATCATCGCCGCCCTCGTCGTGCTCGAAGCCTTGTCGAGGGCGGGGGTTCCCCTCTCAGAACTCAGGGTGCCCTTCGAGCGCTACTCGGACTCGGGCGAGATCAACACCGAGGTGCCAGAGCCGTCCACGGTGATCGGCGAGGTGGCCGCGCACTACCGGGCCGAGGGCGGACAGATCGACGATCTCGACGGGATCACGGTGGACATGGGCGACTGGTGGTTTAACCTGCGGCCGTCCAACACCGAACCGCTGTTGAGGCTCAACCTTGAGGCGCGAGATGCTGCCGAGCGAGACCTGTACCGCGACGAGGTGCTCGGGGTGATCCGGCGGCTCGCGCAGAGCACCGCGCGATGACGACAGTGTCGTGACGACGAAAGGTACCAACCATGGCGCTCGACCCGCAGCTTTTGGCGCTGCTCGCATGCCCTGAGGACAAAGGGCCGCTGCTCTATTTCGCCGACGAGGAGACGTTGTACAATCCCCGGCTCCAGCGGCGCTATCGCGTGGTCGACGGCATTCCGGTAATGCTCGTCGACGAAGCCGAGACCGTCTCGGAGGAGGAGCACGAGCGGCTCTGCGCGAAGGCCGCGGCCGAGGGGGTCACGGCGAACTTCGACTTCGGCGAAGGCGTAGGGGGCGCCCCCTCGAGGTGAGCTGGGTCTCGCCCGACAGCCAGGACATGCTCGGGGCGAGCGCGGCCCTGGGTGAGCAACTCGAGCTGTCGGCGTCACAAGCAGCCGAAGTTCCCGGTCTTCCATCGACGGAGGGTCTCGACGCGATCGTCGTCCTCGGGATGGGCGGAAGCGGCGTGGCAGGCGAGATCCTGCAGGCCATCGGCAAGGACCGCCTTAGCCTGCCGGTCGTCCTGTCAGGCGACTACGCGCCGCCCGCGTTCGTCGGTCCGAGCACTCTCGTGTTCGCGGTCTCGTTCTCCGGCCAGACCGAAGAGACCCTCGAGGCCACCGCGACCGCCATCGGCCGCGGAGCCAGGCTGATCGCGGTCACTGGTGGCGGGCAGCTCGCCGAGATGGCGGCCGCGGCCGGAGCGCCCGTATTCAAGACCCTGCCGGGGATCCCGCAGCCGCGCGCCGGCGTGGCCACCACGACGACGCCCCTTCTCGTCGCCTTGGAGCGGCTCGGGCTGCTCCCGGGGATGACCGAGGAGATCGGCGATGCCGTCGAACAGCTGAAGAGGCGCCGAGAGGCGCTCGTGGACGGTGCCGGCGTGGCCCTCGAGGTGGCGCAGCGGCTCGATCGCACGATCCCGCTCCTGCAGGGCGCGAGCGGGATCGGCGCTGTCGCCGCGCGCCGCTGGAAGACCCAGGTGAACGAGAACGCGAAGGCCCCGGCCTTCTATGCATCCCAGCCGGAGTGGTGCCACAACGAGATCTGCGGGTTCGGCCAGGGCGGTGACGTGACCCGCCAGGTGACCACGATCGTCATGCTCCGGAGCGACTTTGAGCACCCGCAGATCGAGCGGCGCTTCAGCCTTGTCGATGAGTTCGTGGGCGAAGCGGTGGCTTCGGTGATTGCGGTTCGCGCCGAGGGACGGGGTCAGCTCGCGCAGCTGTTCGACCTCATTACCATCGGCGACTTCGTGAGCCTGCACCTCGCAACACGCGAGGGCATCGACCCGGGCCCGGTCCCGGTGCTCGTCGAGGTGAAGCGCTTCCTCCAATCCGCGAGGCAACAGGCGCCGCGTTAGCGCCATTTGATGAGCAGCCGACCGGTCGACAGAGATATCACCGACCTGGGCCTTGCGAGCCTCGGCCGCCAGAGGATCGCCTGGGCAGACGCGGAGATGCCCGTGCTCGCCTCGATCCGTGAGCGGTTCGAGGCCGAACGCCCTCTCGACGGGCTCGTCGTGGGCGTGTGCCTGCACGTGACGACCGAGACGGCCAACTTCTTGAAGACTCTGAAAGCCGGCGGGGCAATAGTGCTGGCATGTGCCTCCAACCCGCTTTCGACCCAGGACGACGTGGCCGCCTCCCTTGTAGCGGACGAGGGCATCGCCACCTTCGCGGTCAAAGGCGAGAGCCACGAGCGCTACTACCGCCACATCGATGCCGTGCTCGACGGCCACCCGCAGCTGACCATGGACGACGGGTGTGATCTCGTGTCACGCCTCCACCAGTCCCGCCCGCACCAGCTCCCCGAGCTGATCGGTGGCACCGAGGACACGCGCACCGGCGTGATCCGCCTCCGGGCGATGGAGGCGGCCGGGGTGCTCCGCTACCCGATCGTCGCCGTCGACGACGCCGAGACGAAGCATCTTTTCGACAACCGGCACGGCACGGGGCAGTCCACGATCGACGGCATCGTCCGTGCGACGAACATCCTCCTCGCCGGGAAGCGCTTCGTCGTCGCCGGCTACGGCTACTGCGGCAAGGGAGTCGCTGCGCGTGCTAGGGGGATGGGGGCGCTCGTGACCGTCACCGAGATCGACGCGCTTCGTGCCCTTGAGGCCGTCACCGACGGTTTCGAGGTAGCGCCCATGGCGGAGGCCGCCCGCAAGGGCGAGGTCTTCGTGACGGCCACTGGCAACAGCCAGGTGCTCCGGGCCGAGCACTTCGCCGAGATGCGTGACGGCGCCATTCTGGCCAACGCCGGTCACTTCGACGTCGAGGTCGACCTCGTGGCACTCGCCCGCATGGCCGGCGACAGGCGGCGGATCGTGCGCCCGATGGTCGAGGAGTTCACCCTCGATTCCACCGACGGGTCGGCCCGGCGGTTGCTGCTCCTCGCCGAGGGCCGTCTCGTGAACTTGAGCGCGGCCGAGGGCCACCCGGCGGCGGTCATGGACTTGTCCTTCGCCAACCAGGCGCTCGCGGCCGAGTGGTTGGCGACCAAGCGCGGCCAGCTAGACAATCGCGTGCACGCGGTACCGGGCGAGATGGACGCCAAGATCGCGGAGCTCAAGCTCGAGACGATGGGGATCGACATCGATGCTCCCACGAGTTCGCAGCTGGCCTACCTGGCCTCCTGGACCAGGGGCACCTGACACGCGCTCTCGGCCGGGGCATGGGCCTAGACTGCCGTGCGATGGGCAGCGCGGGTCTGTGGTTGCAAGTCGATGCCAGTCGCAGGCGAAACGACCCACGTAAGGCGACTCGTGGTCGCTGAGCATGGTGCGGTTTAGAAGTAAGTCCTGCCCTGCGCGGCACCGGTTGGCGGTGCCGGCGGGAGAAGGGACCAACCGTGAGCTCGGGTGTGGCAGGGGTGGGCGAGGACGCCCGCCCGCACCAGGCACGGGACACCCTCAGCAGGCGAGTGTGGGGTCAAAGACCAGGTCAGCCGCGTGTGCCCGTCATCGGTTGCGACCGAGTGCCTGACCATGAAGGAGACGCTTCCATGGAGATCACGGTGCAAGCCCGCCACTTGGAGATCCCCGACCAGCTTCGCGAGGCCGCCGTGGCAAAGGCGAAGCACCTCGAGCGGTTCCTGGAAGGGTCACAGCTGGCACAGGTGATCTTCTCGCGGGATCATGCGGCGCGAGACGACGGCCACGTGACCTGCGAGGTCCTCGTTGTCGCCCGGGGCCGTTCCGTCCGCGTCCGGGCGAAGGCGCACCTCGCGAAGGATGCCCTTGAGGCCGCGATGAGCAAGGAGGCCTTGCGACTTACGCGCATGCAGGACCGGCTCGTGAACCGCTCGCGGCCCCGCCACGGGGTGCCGGCACAAAGACCGACGGAGCTATTGGACTGAGCGCCTCCCAGAGCCTGAGCCCGGGTCCCGCCCTGCCCCGGGTCGTCATCGTGGGCGCGACCGGGACGGGCAAGACTGCGCTCGCCATGGAGATAGCTCGGTCGGCGCCGGGCCGCTACGAGCTCGTGTCGGTTGACGCCATGGCCGTCTACCGCTTCTTGGACCTCGGGACGGCGAAACCGACCGAGGCCGAGCGCGCCGAGGTGCCCTGGCACCTCATCGACATCGTCGGTCCCTCCGAGCAGTTCTCGGTCGCGGCCTTCCAAGCTGCCGCGCGCAGGGCCATCGGCGGCATCGAGTCCCGCAACCACACACCGATCCTCGTCGGGGGCACCGGCTTGTACCACCGGGCCGTCCTCGACTCACTGGAGATCCCGGCCCGTTTCCCCGAGGTGGCGGCCGGCCTGGAGGAACAGGCCGAGCGGTCGGGCGGGCTGGCCGAGCTCTTCCAGCGGCTCTCGGAGCTGGACCCAGTCGCGGCACAGAGAGTCGAGCCGGGCAACAGGCGCCGGATCGTGCGTGCGCTGGAGGTGACGCTCGGCACGGGCCGTCCCTTCTCCTCTTTCGGCCCGGGCCTGCTCAACTACCCGCCGAGTGGGGCGAGCATGATCGGCCTCGAGCTTGAGCGCTCAGAGCTTGACCGCCGGCTCGCCGACCGGTTCGACGACCAGCTCGCAAGAGGGCTCTTAGAGGAGGTCCGCCAACTCGTGGGGCGCCCCGGCGGGCTCTCGCGCACGGCGCGACAGGCGATTGGCTACAGGGAGCTGCTCTCACACCTCGAGGGTGGCGTGGCACTCCAGGCGGCACGCTCAGAGGCGTTGCGGCGGCTTCGCGCCTTGGCCCGCCGCCAGGAGGCCTGGTTCAAGCGCGACCCTCGCGTGGTCTGGTTATGGGCGGACCGGAGCGATCTCATCGAGGCGGTCCGCGCGGTTGCGGGCGACACCGGAGTGATCGGAGCCGTGCGACACTGATGAACATGTTGGCGCTGGTCAAGTACCACGGCCTCGGGAACGACTTTCTCATTGCCCTCGACTGCGACGCGCTCGACGGCGCAGCCGCCGTGCTCGCCGGCCGGGTGCAGAACGGGAAGGAGGCCTCGAGCGGTCCCGGCGCGTCCGGCGATCTCGTGGGTTCTCTTGCACGGGCGCTGTGTGACCGGCACACGGGAGTCGGAGCCGACGGGCTCTTGGTCCTAATGCCTGCAGGCCCGGCCGCGGATGTGCGCATGGAGCTCCGCAACGCGGACGGGGGCCGGGCCGAGACGAGCGGGAACGGCTTGCGCTGTTTCGCCCTGGCCGCGATCGAGGCCGGCCTCGTGACCGGGCCAGAGGTCCGCGTGGAGACAGACGCCGGTGTCCGCCGGGCGGAGCTTCGCGCGCACCTGGGAAGCGGTTGCGCCGACGTCTCGGTCGAGATGGGGATTGTCAGGGCCGCGCGGTCGGACCCGATTGCCGACGCCGCCCTCCCGGGCTCGAGAGCGCTGCCGTGGCCCGCCTGGTCGGTCGATGCCGGGAACCCTCATCTCGTCCTGCTTGCCCCCTCGCTCGGGGGCATCGTGCTCGGCGTTATAGGCCCGGAACTCGAGCAGCGCCGCCCCGGAGGCCAGAACGTGGAGATCGTGACCTATGACCCAGCCAAGAGCGAGCTGTCCCTGCTCGTGTGGGAGCGCGGAGCCGGGGTGACGCTCGCTTGTGGGAGCGGCAGCGTGGCCGCGGCCGCGGCTTTGCATTCCGCCGGGATCGCCCCAGCGCGCGTACACGTGCGCAATCCGGGCGGGACGGCCGAGGTCTCCCTGTCCGGCGACGACCCTCTCGCGACGGTGGCAGAGCTTGTCGGGCCGGTCCACCGCGTCGCCCGCATCGAAGTCGACCCGGGCGAGCTCTGCGAGTCCACAAGGGGCGTGCCGGCGTCGTGACGGTGGTCGGGACCACGCTCATCGACCGGAGGTTCCGGGAGAAGATCGTGCTCGTGGGGATGGTCGCCTGGCCGCGCACGCTCGAGGAGGTCGAGGCGAGCCTGGACGAGCTCTCGCTGCTGGTCGACACCGCCGGCGCGGACGAGGCCGCCCGCGTCGTGCAGCGGCGCGCGGCCGCGGACCCCGCGACCTACATCGGGCGTGGCAAGGCAGAGGAGCTGCGCAGGATCTCTGAGGCCGTCGACGCCGACACCGTCGTCTTCGACGACGAGCTGTCGCCCGCCCAGCAGCGCAACCTCGAGACGATTCTCGGCAGGACCGCCATCGACCGCACCGCGGTCATCCTCGACATCTTCGCCCAGAACGCCCATACTCCCGAGGGTCGTGCCCAGGTCGAGCTGGCCCTCAGTCGCTACCGGCTCCCTCGCCTTAGGGGCAAGGGCCTTGCTTTGTCTCAGCAGGCGGGCGGAATCGGCACGAGGGGCCCGGGCGAGACCCAGCTCGAGGTCGACAGGCGGCGGATCATGCGCCGTATCCGCAAGCTCGAGGTGGAGCTGCGCGACCTTGAGGCCACCCGGCACACCCAGCGCAAGGCGCGAGGGCGCGGAGCGCTGCGGACCGTATCGCTCGTCGGCTACACCAACGCCGGCAAGTCCACACTGCTCAACGTCCTCACCGACGCAGGGGTCCTCGTGGAGGACCGGCTCTTTTCCACCCTTGACCCCCGCACCCGCCGGCTCCATCTGCCCGGGGGCGAGTCGGTGCTCTGTTCCGACACGGTCGGTTTCGTGCGCAAGCTGCCCCACCAGCTCGTGGACGCGTTCCACGCCACCTTGGAGGTCGTCGGCTCCTCGGACCTGTTAGTGCATGTCGTCGACGCCTCGGCCGCGGACCCAACGGCTCAGATAGAAGCCGTGCGGACGGTCCTCGGCGAGATCGGGGCCGCTGAGGTGCCCGAGCTCCTGGCGTTCAACAAGGCCGATCTCGACAGGCGCAAGGCCGGACGGCTCATGGCCTCACAACCGGGTTCGGTCGCCTGCTCGGCCCTCACCGGCCGGGGAGTGCCCGAGCTGCTCCGCGCGGTGGCGGAGCGCCTCAGGCTCGAGGACCACATGGTGGATCTCGCCGTGCCCGTGGCGCGAGGCGACGTCCTAGCCGCGATCCACCGCGAAGGCGAGGTGCTTGGCGAGCGTTACGAGGGCGAGCAGGTCCTCGTGCGGGCGCGCCTCGACGAGCGCGGGGCGAGGCGCTACGCCGAGTTCGTGCAGCAATGACCGAACACGCAGCCCCGAGCGGCCAGCGCCAGGCCCGAGCCGGTTTTGTGCCGCCGGTCTACCCCTACGACAAGCTGGCTGCCCTGGCCCAGCTCGGCGATCGCCACGAAGGTGGCGTCGTCGACCTGTCAATCGGCACGCCGTGTGACCCTCCGCCCGCCCCGGTCCTTCGAGCCCTCGCGGACTCGGGAACAGAGCGCGGCTATCCGTCCTCCATAGGCTCGGCCGAGTACCGCGAGGCCGCCCTGGCGTGGATGTCACGCCGCTTTGGCGTCGACACAGCCGATGTCGCGG
Source organism: Acidimicrobiales bacterium (assembly GCA_049523315.1). Lineage (GTDB taxonomy): Bacteria > Actinomycetota > Acidimicrobiia > Acidimicrobiales > Bog-793 > Fen-455. Next base: position 41,356 of record JBEKMZ010000001.1, read on the forward strand.
TGGCAGCGTGCGTGGGTACCAAAGAGCTCGTCTCTGGCGTGCCCCACTTCTTGCAGCTGCGGACCCCTTTGCGCGACACGGTGCTCTGCCCGCTGCTGGCCTACCCGACCTACGAGATGGGCGCCATCCTCGCGGGCTGCCGCGCCGTCGCCGTCGCGCTGGCCCCGGACGGGACGATGGACCTCTCGTCGATCTCAGCCGAGGACGCCGCGCGGGCATTGTGCCTGTGGGTGAACAGCCCCGGGAACCCGGGGGGTCAGCTCGAGGACCTTGAGGCCGCTGCCCGCTGGGGCCGCTCACATCGTGTGCCGGTCTTCTCCGACGAGTGCTACGTCGAGTTCACATGGGCGGGCGCCGGCCGCAGCATCCTCGAGCATGGTTCCGAGGGAGTGGTCGCGGTCCACTCGCTCTCAAAACGCTCGAACCTAGCTGGCCTGAGGGCCGGTTTTTTCGCTGGGGACCCCGAGCTCGTCGGCTACCTTTCGAAGCTCCGCCAGCACGCCGGGTTCATGGTCCCCGGGCCTGTCCAGCACGCCGGCGCAGTGGCTCTCGGTGACGACTCGCACGTCGATCAGCAACGGGCGCGCTACTGGTCCCGCCTAGAACGCTTCGCCGAGGTGCTGACCGCGTGCGGGATCGCCGCGGCCCCGCCTGCGGGATCGTTCTACCTCTGGGTGGCCGTGCCCGAGGCGTTCGTGACGGCGGGCGCCACGAACGGCCCGAGCGCGGGCTGGGCCTTGACACGCTGGCTCGCGGACCGAGGCGGCGTCCTCGTGGCCCCGGGCGATACCTACGGGCCCGCCGGCACCGGCCATGTCCGCGTGGCGATGGTGCAGCCGGACCAACGCCTCGAGATCGTCGCCCGCAGGCTCGCGGAGGCCAGGGTCAGCGACTGACGGACCCGATAGCCTCGACGCGATGGACAAGCTGAGCTCCGCTGTCACCGCGCTTTGGGAGCGACGCCAGGAGCTCACCCCAGGCGACGCAGAGGCTCTCGCAGTGGTGGACGAGGCGATCGGCCTCCTCGACACCGGCGCGGCGCGTGTCGCGGAGATCGATCCGTCCAGCGACCAAGTGGTCGTCCACGAGTGGCTCAGGCAGGCCATCTTGCTCCTGTTCATCCTCTCGGAGGTCAAGTCGACCGAGCACGGGCCTTTCGAGTACACCGACAAGCTGCCTTTGAAACACGGCCTTCAGGCCGCGGGTGTGCGGGCTGTTCCGGGAGCTTCGGCCCGGCGCGGCGCTTTCTTGGGGCGTGGCGTCGTGCTCATGCCGAGCTATGTGAACATCGGTGCTCACGTGGGAGCATCGACGATGGTCGACACGTGGGCGACCGTCGGCTCATGCGCGCAGATCGGCGCGCGGGTCCACCTCTCGGGTGGTGTCGGGATCGGCGGGGTGCTCGAGCCGCCAAACGCCAGGCCCGTCGTCATCGAGGACGAGGTCGTCATCGGCAGCCGGTCGATGGTCACCCAAGGGGCACGGGTGGGAGAGGGGGCCGTGCTGGGCGAGGGGACCATCCTCAACCCGTCGATACCGGTGATCGACGCCTGGTCCGGCGACGAGCTCGGCCGCGGCTACGTGCCGCCTTGGAGCGTCGCCGTCAGCGCGATGCGGCGCCGGAAGTACCCGGGCGGAGAATTCTTCCTGCCGTGTGTGCTCGTCGTTCGCCATCTCACGCCTGGCGAGCGCCACGACAAGGCCATGTTGAACGAGATCCTCCGCGAGCACGGGACGTCCGCGTGAGCCTGCCGGGGACCGGCCTGCTCGAGCTGACCGCGGAGCTCGTCGACATCCCCTCGGTCAGTCACGACGAGGGCAAGGCCGCGGATTTCGTTATGGCGGCACTCGAGGGGGCGGGCCACCTTGAGACAACCCGCATCGGCCACAATGTCGTCGCGCGAAGCTCACTCGATCGGCGGTGGCGCCTGGTTATCGGCGGGCATCTAGACACCGTCCCGCCGAACGGGAACGAGCGCGCGGTGCTCGACGCCGATCGGTGCGCCGGGCTCGGGGCGGCCGACATGAAAGGCGGCTTGGCGGTGATGCTCGAGCTAGCCAGAAGCGTTGTCGAGCCGGCTGTGGACGTGACCTACGTCTGGTACGCGTGCGAGGAGGTCGAGCAGCGATACTCGGGCCTGATAGAGCTCGAGAAGGCGAACCCCGCCCTTCTCGTCGCCGACGCGGCGGTTCTGGCCGAGCCCACCGCCGCCGCCGTCGAGGCGGGGTGCCAGGGCGTTTTGCGCATCGGCGTGCGCCTCGGAGGTGAGCGCGCGCATGCGGCGAGGTCATGGATGGGCGTGAACGCCATTCACCGCATCGGCCGGGTGCTCGAGCGCGTAGACGGATTCGTCGCCCGCAGGCCCGTGCTCGGCGGTTGCGAGTACCGCGAGGCCCTTCAGGCCGTTCGGGTCGGCGGCGGCGTGGCGAACAACGTCGTACCGGACGAGGCGATGCTGGTCCTGACCCACCGCTACGCCCCGGATCGCACAAAGGAGGAGGCGTTTGGGGCGGTCTGCGAGTTGCTGGCTCCGGCGCTCGACGACGAGCTCGGAGATGCCGTCGTCCTAGAGGACTTCGCACTGGCGGCGGCGCCCAACCTCGAGCACCCTTTGCTATCTGCTCTCGTGAACCTCAGCGCGAAGCCTCCCCGCGCCAAGCTCGGCTGGTCGGACGTGAGCTTTTTCAGCGCCCGGGGGGTGCCGGCGGTGAACTTCGGTCCGGGGGACCCATTGCTGGCCCACGGCGCCGGTGAGTGGGTGGGCCGCGATGATCTCGACGCTGTGTTCTCGAGCCTCGAAGAGCTGATCTCGCGGACATGAGTCGGTGGCCGTCCGCGCGCCTGCAGGGCTGGCGCAGCTACGCAGGCTCAGCTCACAATCGCCTGAGGACCGTCACGACCTTGCCGTAGATGACGAACTGGTCGACGGTGAGCTCCATTTCTGAATAGGCGGGGTTGGCGGGGACTAGGACTACTTTGCCGCGGCGCTTGCGCAGCGTCTTCACGGTCGCTTCGTCCTCACCGATGGCCACCACGACGATGTCGCCGGACTCGGCGTCGGCCTGGCGGCGGACAACGACGAAGTCGCCGTCGAGGATGCCGGCGTCGATCATCGAGTCACCGCGCACCTTCAACATGAACAGCTCACCGGAACCGGTGAAGTCGCGGGGGATGGGCAGGAGCTCCTCGACGGATTCCTCCGCCAGCACCCCGGTGCCAGCGGCGACGTGGCCGATCAAAGGTACGTGCGCCACCGGGCGCACCCGGATCGCCGCTCCGGAGGAGGGCTCCCACCTGACGATGATCGCCCTCGGTTTGGTCGGGTCGCGCTGCAGGTAGCCCTCCCGCTGGAGAACCTGCAGGTGCGTGTGAACCGTCGAAGGCGACGTGAGGCCCACGGCCTCGCCGATCTCGCGCACAGACGGCGGATAGCCCCGTTCGCGGATCTGCTCCGCGATGAACTCGAGGATCCTGCGCCGCTTTCCTGCCAGGGTTGCCTCGGACATTCTCGCTCCTCCCGTTCAGACCCGTTCCGGTCCTCGCCGCACGAGGCTAAGCCGCGGGGGAACCGAATGCAAACACCCGTTCGTGAAACACCCGTTCGATATATTCCTTGACAGCGAACAGGCGTTCGTGGTCAGATGACGGAGTCGAACATATGTGCGCCGGCAGATCGCCGGGAGCGACAGACCGGCCGCGGCGGCGCCGGTTCCTCTAGGCCCGAGGAGGGGACATGGGAGCGCTGGCAAGGACCGAGGAGATGGCTATTGGACGCATCGCCGGTTCGGCGCCGCACCCGGAGCGCTCACGGCCACGAACTCGGCCGGCCGCGCGGCGCCAGGCGAGCTGGAACGTGCTCGCCGAGGAGATCGTCCCGTTTCCCGTGCCGCGGGTGCACTGCGGTGCAGCGGAGGTTCTGCGCCGGGCTGGTGAGAGGAACCCAACGCAGGCCCGCCTCGAGGGCGGTGCGGTCCCGGGCCGGGTCACCAAACCGTCCCTGTTCGACGTTGCGAGGCCGTTGACTGCCCGGGCGGGGGACACTATGGCTCACGTCGGGTCCCGGCGCGTCTCCCGGCCGCGAGGGTTGCGGCGCCTCCTCCCCGGCGCTGCCACCCTCGCGGTCTTGGCGAGCGTCTGGGTCGGCGCCGGGGCGCTGTCGGGCCTGCACCGCCCCTCCCTCGCGATCCCCGCCGCGGCGGTGAAGGTGCACGGCGGCTATTTGTACACCGCTCGCCCGGGGGACACTTTGTGGTCGATCGCCTCGAAGCTCGAGCCGGGTGGCGACCCGAGAATTCTCGTCGCCCAGCTCGAGCAACAGCTCCACGGCGGCGAGCTGGTCGCCGGTGACGAGCTCAAGCTGCCCTGAAGAGGAGCCGGGGCAGCCCTGGGCGCGTGCAGCGCCGAAGGCTGTGTGCCCCCCGAAAGGGGCTATGCCGCTTAGCGCGCCCGTGAGTCGCGGATCGGCGCTACGGTCGACTCGTGCGCTGCCCGTGGTGTGGGGCGACAGAAGACCGGGTCGTGGACTCTCGCGAGGTGGAACACGGTGAGGCAATCCGCCGCCGGCGCGAGTGCCTTTCTTGCACCCGCCGGTTCACGACAGTCGAGCGCATGAGTCAAACGGTGTTATGGGTCTTGAAGCGGTCGGGTCACCGTGAGCCCTTCGATCGGACCAAGCTGATCGCCGGCGCCCGTGCCGCCTCAAAGAACCGTCCGGTGGGTCCAGAGCAGCTGGAGGACCTTGCGGCCTCGGTCGAGAGGACTGCCTGGTCACTCGGTCCCGAGGTGCAAAGCGAGCAGGTGGGACTCGCAGTGCTCGAATGCCTGCGCCAGCTCGACGATGTCGCGGCGGTGCGTTTTGCCAGCGTTTACAAGGGCTTCGAAGAGGTGGACGACTTCGCGCGCGAGCTCGGGCTGTTGAATAGGGAGGTGGCAGCGGGCGACGCCGGCGCGGCTGATCAGGGTGCGAGCGGAGGAACGAGCGGCGGCCCGGAGCCATGAGCGAGTCACTCCTCGGCGAGCCACCGGCAAGCGCCCTCGCGATCTATGCCCATCCCGACGACCCGGCGATCTCGTGCGGTGGCACGCTCGCGAGTTGGGCCGCTGCCGGGAGCGCGGTGCACGTCGTCATCTGCACAGCGGGGGACAAGGGCTCGGCCGATCCGGACACGGACCCCGACGACCTCGCACGGTCGAGGGTGCTCGAGGCGGAGCGTTCCGCCGAGGTTCTCGGAGTCGTCGGCACGCATTTTTTGGGCCATCTCGACGGTGAGCTCGAGAACGACAGCGCCCTGAGGCGCGAACTCGTGCTGATCATCCGGGAGCTGAGTCCTGAGGCCATCATCGGCCCCGACCCGCTTGCGGTGTTCTTCGGCGAGCATCACTACAACCACCGGGACCACAGGGTCGTCGGGTGGGCGGCACTCGACGCGGCGGCCCCGGCTGCGGCCTTACCCCTTTATTTCAAAGGGACGGGAAAGCCTCATCAGGTCACAGCAGCGTACCTGTCGGGATCCTTGGAGCCCAACGTCTGGGTCGACGTGACCGCGACCATCGACCGGAAGATCGAGGCAGTGGCGTGCCATATGTCGCAGCTGGCAGATGCCGGAGACTGGATCGCGAGCGCGCTGCGCGATGGCGCCGAGGATGCCGGGCGAGAAGTCGGCGTCGACTACGCGGAGTCCTTCCGGCGGATACGGCTGGCGTCGTGACAACCGCCCTCGACATCTTGCACGTCGACATGGACGCCTTTTTCGCCTCTGTCGAGGTCCTCGACGACCCGAGCCTTCGCGGTCTGCCGGTGATCGTCGGAGGGACCGGCGCCCGTGGCGTGGTGGCGTCGTGCTCGTACGAGGCGCGGGCGACGGGGGTCCGCTCGGCGATGCCCATGGGCGAGGCCCGGCGTCGTTGCCCGAGGGCCGTTGTGCTCTCCGGCAGGCACGGCCGCTACGGCGAGGTGAGCCGGAAGCTGAACGACGTCTTCGAGGTGTTCACCCCGCTCATCGAGCCGATCTCGCTCGACGAGGCTTTCCTCGACGTCTCGGGGAGCCACCGGCTCTTCGGCGACAGCGAGCAGATCGGCGAGGCGATCCGGGCCCGCGTCAGCGAGGACTTGAAGCTCTCCTGTTCTGTCGGTGTCGCCCGCTGCAAACTGCTGGCGAAGCTCGCCTCGCGGGCCGCTAAGCCCGTCGCCTCGCCGAAGGGCCCGATACCCGGGCCGGGGGTCTTCGTGATCCCCGCCACCGAGGAGCTCGAGTTCCTCCACCCGCGCCCGGTCTCGGACCTGTGGGGCGTCGGTCCGAGGACAGCCGAGCGGCTCGCTCGCTACGGGATTGCCACCGTCGGCGACCTTGCCAGGATCGATCCGACGCACCTGGCCCGGCTCGTGGGCAAGTCAGCCGGAGCACAGCTGCACGACCTCGCTTGGGCGAGGGATGACCGACCGGTCGTGCCCGGTCGGCCCGTGAAGTCGGTCAGCCACGAGGAGACCTTCGCGACCGACGTGCACGATCCCGAGCGGCTCCGTGTCGAAGTCGTTCGCATGTCCGACTCCGTCAGCAGCCGGCTTCGCACGAACCACCTCCAGGGCCGGACGGTGACGCTCAAGCTGCGCTACGGGGACTTCTCGACGATCACGAGGTCACACTCGCTCATGCGCCCGGTGGCTTCGAGCGCCGAGCTCGTGAAGGTCGCGACCGCCCTGCTGTCGGCCACCGACGTCCGCCCCGGGGTACGGCTCTTGGGCGTGGGCGTCTCCTCGCTCGAGGAGCGCTCAGAGGCGGCCGCCGAACAGCTCGCGCTGTGGGACGAGGGAGAGGCGACACAGGGCCATGGCGGTCCGGCCTCGGCCGCCCGTTGCGACCTCGACGCGGCCGTCGACGCCATCCGCGAGCGCTACGGGATCGGCTCTGTCGGCCCGGCCGCCCTTGTCGGCGATTCGGGCCTGCGTGTCAAACAGGTCGGCGATTCCCCGTGGGGCCCCTCCCAGTGATGCCTGGGGTGTTCCAACTGGCGCTTGTGGGAATCAAGGCCGGAGCTGAGCGTCGACTCGTCGAAGGTGCCACACGGCCGAGCGTGCGGCCCCGCCGTTGTAGGGCCTATGGCCGTGTGAAATGATTGAGCTTGTGCGACAAGAGGTATCCGAGAGGGGGTGACGATGCCGCTTTCTGAAGAAGAGCAGCGGATCCTCCACGAGATGGAGGAGAAGCTGTACGAGCACGACCGCGCTTTTGCCGATCGTGTCAGCACCAAGTCGTCGCGTCGCCAGACACCACGGTCCGGCAAGGGATGGATCGTGGCTTTCTTGGCGGGTTTCGTGCTCTTGCTCGTCGCCTTCCGCTCGTCGCTGCTGCTTGGTAGCCTCGGCTTTTTGATCATGCTCGGTGCGGCCGTGGTCTATGTCCACCGTGTGAGGCAGTCCGACTCCGCGCGCTTTGGCGGTCTCAAGGGTTCGACACGTCGTTCGGGAATGGGTGACGAGCTGTCGGAGATGCGGCGCCGCCTGCGTTCCCGTTTCGGCAATCGCAACTGACGCCTTCATCCTGCTGTTGAGCCGCGCCGGGCCTCGAGCTGGAAGCGACCGCCCACCCGTGTGTCTCGCCCTCGACATCGGAGGCACGAAGCTGGCCCTGGGGCTAGTCGACGTCCGAGCCGGCATCCTCGCACGAGATCAGGTCGCGAACCCGCGGACCGCTGACCGTGACAAGCTGTTCGGGACCCTCGGCGATCTCGTCTGGTCGTCGTCGACGCGGGCCTTGACGCTGGACCTTTTCGTCGATGCCGCCCAGGTGGAGCTCGACCTCCGCGCCTGCGTCGTGAACGCCCGCGGCGGCCGCTTGCAGGTGGTCGGCCTCGGCGCGGACGGTCCGCCCGTGGGCGCGGAGGCGGTCGGTTGGCGAGGCATCGGCTGTCTGGCCACCGCGCCTGGGCCGGCCGCATGAGCCCGGGTCTGCACCCGAGCGGAACCTCCGGGGCCGGACCGGAGCGGGTCGGCGGTCGCCGCGCCGATCGCGCGTGGTGGCTCGGCGCCGTCGTCGCCCTCGCGCGTCAGCCGCGGCTGTGGCCCGTGGCCGCCGTCGAATCGCTCGCGATGGCGCCGCGTGGGTGGTGGCACCGGTGGCCGCCCACGCCAGTCCCGTCCCCGCGCTGGCTGGCCTTTCGCATGGAGACTGCCTACGGGGACGCGACGGCGCGCCCCGATCCGGCCGACGTCGTCGCCTGGCTGGAATGGTGCAAGGTGTCACGCCGGCGTACGCGGTTGCGGTAGCCTCCGGCTGATGCCTGTGCCAGGACGACAAGAGGGCTGAGATGGTCGGCCGGGCGCTCGTTCTGAACGCGTCTTTCGAACCTCTCTCGGTCGTAGCGTCGCGACGGGCCCTCGTCCTGGTGCTCTCGGACAAGGCCGAGCTTCTGCACGGCACCGGTCACGATCTTCACTCCGCCAGGGCGGCGTTCCCAGAGCCGTCCATCGTCCGGCTCGTCAACTACGTCCGGGTGCCGCACCAGGCCCGTGTCGCGGTGACGCGACGCTCCGTCTTTGTCCGCGACGGCCACCGCTGCCAGTACTGCGGGGCACAAGCGGAGAACATCGACCACGTCGTCCCGCGCAGCCGAGGCGGCACGCACAGCTGGGACAACGTGGTCGCCTGCTGCCGTCGCTGCAACAGCCGCAAGGAGGATCGCCTGCCCGACGAGGCCGGCTTTCGCCTGACCAGGATGCCCCGAGCGCCCCGTTCGCACCTGTGGCTTCTCGCCGCCAGCGGCGAGGTCCGTGACGAGTGGGCTCCCTATGTCGCGCCCGTCCTCGGCCACGCCGTCGGCCTCTGATCACGCAAGTCCTCTCCGGTCGCCGTCGGCCCTGGCCCGTTCTCGATCGGCGCGCTTCGCCTGCGGAGCTACTCGGAGACCGCCCGGACACAGGTGGCCAGCGACTGGCGTGCGTTTGTGTCCCGCTGAGTCCGGCGGTCGTGATCGGGAGCGCCCAGTCGGCCAGTGACTTCGACGCCGAGGGACTCGAGGCCGTGGGTCTCGACCTCGTGCGCCGCCGCAGCGGGGGCGGCGCCGTTCTCATCTCGCCCGGCGGCCAGGTCTGGCTCGACGTCTTCGTGCCAAGCGGCGACCAACTCGCGCACCCGGACGTCGGAATGTCGTTCTACTGGTTGGGCGGCGTGTTCGCCGCCGCACTTGCGAACGTGCTCGCCCTGCCAGCCGGCGCCGGCGCGCCCGAGGTGCACCGCGGCCGCGTGCTCAGCACTCCTTGGTCCAAGGCGCTGTGCTTCGCCGGGCTGGGCGCCGGCGAGGTGAGCATCGCGGGCCGCAAAGTCGTAGGGATGTCCCAGCGCCGCGAGCGCTCAGGATCGTGGATCCATTCCGTGGCCGTCCTCAGTGCCAGAGCCGGCGACATCGCCGATCTGCTGTGCGGCCCTGCGGAGCGCCGCACGGCCGCCAAGGCGGTCCTGGATAGAAGCGGACTTCGGGACTCGGAGCATCTCGTCGGCCCCTTGACCGAGGAGCTGTTGAGCCGGCTTCCTTAGGGCTGGGCGCGAGCGTCACGTCGTGGCTACCGGCCCACTCGGCCGCGCGGGCACAGAAGAAAGAGTCCCGGTTACCTTTCCGCACCCGTTGCGTGACCCCTGGTCGGCAGTGGCAGACCCTCCCAGACACGGTGGGGGGCCGCGCAAGCGGATGGTTGACGAGTGGGGGGTTTGGACCATAGAGTGGCACGAAGTGGGGACCCGGGGAGGGCTGCCCCTTGACAGTGGGAACGAAGGTTGCTTTGTCGGCAGGTTTCAAGTTCGTCGGGAACTTCCCCCGCTCGCTCGATGTCAAGGGCCGGGTGATCCTCCCGTCGCGGATGCGGACTCACTTCGAGGAGCACGGCTACCTAAGCCCGGGCGCCGACGGTTGCCTGGCTCTTTGGCCCGAGGAGGAGTTCGAGCTCGAGGCCGCGCGACAGCACCAAAAGGACGCTCTTGGTCCCGAGGCCCGCAACGACCTGCGCGACTGGGCGGCTCTGGTGACAAGGGTCGAGTTCGATCGGCAGAACCGGATGCCGGTGCCCTCCGAGCTTCGCGTGCTTGGCGATCTCGACCAGGAGGTCCTCTTCGTCGGCGTCCTGGACCGCGTCGAGCTCTGGTCGCCGCAACGCTGGTCCGCGAGGCGCCTACAACCGGTGGCCGCACCCTCGCCGGAAGGGCCCGGCCGTGAGTGATGACCGACTCGTCACCCCGGCGAGGCCCCGCCGGCATCGAAACGAAAGACGTAGTTCCTGGGTTGCCCGCAGCCCCTCGGCCGAAGTGCCGGATGGCATTCCAACCCTCTCCGCCCTGTCTCATCCTCACTTCGGGGGACGCCCTTCCCCCGATCTGGTCGGGGGGTTGCGGATGACCCAGGAGTTCGACCACACGCCGGTCATGGTCGGCGAAGTAGTCGCCATGCTCGAGCCCGTGCCCGCCGGTTTGCTCGTTGACGCGACCGTCGGCGGCGGAGGCCATGCAGAGGCGCTTTTGAGCGCAATGCCCGGGCACGATCTGATTGGACTCGACGCCGACGACGACGCCGTGGCCGTGGCCTCAGTACGCCTGGGCGCGTTCGGGGAGCGGGCGCGGGTTGTAAAGGCACGCTTCGACGAGATGGCGGAGGTGATTGGCGCGTTGGTGCCCCTTCGCCCGGTCGCCGGTGTCCTGTTCGACCTCGGCGTGAGCTCCCCGCAGCTGGACCGCCCCGAGAGGGGCTTCTCCTATCGCTTCGACGGCCCACTGGACATGCGAATGGACCCTTCTCGCGGGCCTACAGCCGCTGATGTCGTGAACAGCTTCAGCATCGAGGAACTGATCGAGCTACTCGTGAGCAACGGCGAGGGCCGCTTCGCCCGTCGCCTCGCCGAAGGGATCGTCTCCAGCCGGCCGATCGAGACGACCGCCCGGCTGGTCGAGGTCATCGAGCGTCACCTGCCCGGCGTTGCCCGCAAGAGACCTGGTCACCCGGCCAAGCGGGTCTTCCAGGCGCTGCGTATCGCCGTCAACCAGGAACTCGAGGTTCTCGAAGCGGGGCTGGAGATCGCCCTCGACCTGCTCACACCGGGTGGCCGCTGCGTCGTGCTGTCGTACCACTCGGGTGAGGACCGGCTCGTGAAACAGTGCTTCGCGCGTGCCGCGACCGGTGGCTGCACCTGCCCGCCCGGCCTGCCCTGTGTCTGTGGAGCGGTGGGTACGGTCAGAGTGCTTACGCGAGGGGCCCGCCTCCCGGCCCCCGCCGAAGCGGCGCGGAACCCGCGTGCCGCCAGCGCCAGGATGCGCGTCGCCGAACGCCTCGCGAAAGGGACCGGTTGATGGCCGTCACCGCCCGCGCGGTGAGCGCAACAGGGCGCGCTCTGCCGGCAATTGAGGCGCCCGCCGTCCACCCGGAGGACGGGGCGGGTGCCCGCCCGCGCCTTGATGTCGTCGACCGCCGCGCGAGCGCGCCACGATCGGTCCACCGTCAGGTAATGGTGCTGCGCACCCTCGGCGTGCTCTTCGTCGTCGGTGCCCTCGCAGTGACCGCGGCCGCGCACACCTTCGTCGCGTTCGATCAGCAGCGCGTCGACGCCCTGCAGCTCGAGCTCACACGTACCGTCGCCCAGCAGCAGAACCTGCAGATCTCACGGGCCGAGCTGGAGTCACCCGTGCGGGTTCTCAGCATCGCCGAGCACCAGCTAGGCATGGTCGCCCCTGGCGCCGTCTCATACCTGGCACCAGTCAACCCAGGCCTATCGGTCGTGCAGGCGGGATCCGCCGCCAAGACCGCAGCGGGCCAACAAGCGGGGCAAGCGTCCCGTTCCGCCAGGTCCAGTCGCGGTGCCAACGCCGTCCATGGTTCGAAGACGGGTCTCGGAGCAACGAGGGGAAGTACCGGGGGCCGATCCAGCGCGATCAGCCCACCCGGGTGAGCGAATTGACCCCGTCCGGCCGGGGGGCGAGGGCCCGCCCGGGCGCCAAGGCGGGACCAGGTGCACGTCGTCGCACCCCTCGAGGCGAGGTCGCGGCGCGGCCCGGGCGCTCCGCCGCGGCGAGCAGTCGCACAGGTACCCGCAGCCGCGCGAGCACGCCGGTCCGCGCTCCTGCGCGCGAGCGAAGCTCACGCGCAGGGATCTCGAGGCGGGTGGCGGCTTCGGAAAAGCCCGTCCGTACAGGCAGGCGACTGGTCGTCATGATCGGGATTGCCGCGCTCGCCCTGTCGGGCCTAGCAGCCCGCCTGGTCCAGATCCAGGGCGTCGACGCGTCCCATTACGCTTCCTACGGATCGCAAGAGGTCTATGAGAAAGTCCCGCTGCCTGCGCTTCGCGGGGCTATCTATGACCGCGACGGCAACCTGTTGGCGGCGTCCGCCCCGCGGGTCGACATCGTCGCCGACGACTACCTAGTGACGAATCCGGGCGCCGCCCTCGGCCGTCTCGCCTCGTTACTCCACATGTCCGAAGCGGCGCTTCGTACCAAGCTCAGCGAGCGCAGCGGCTACGTGCCCCTCGCGTACCAGGTGAGCGGAGCCGTCGAACAGAACGTGGCCGCCCTAGACCTTCCGTATCTGAGCTACACGCCCGACGTATCCCGGGTCGATCCGGACGGCGAGCTCTTTTCTCCCGTTCTCGGGATCGTCGGTTTCGGCAGTCGGGCCCTGTCAGGTCTCGAGTACATGGAGAACTCCGAGCTCGCCGGCTCGGCCGGCTCGGAGGTCGTGCCGACTGGTCCCACCGGTGAGGGGCTCCCAGGCTCGCCGACCGACCTTACCGCGGCGCGCCAGGGCACCAGCCTCGTGCTGACCTTGGACGAGCCGCTCCAGTTCGAGGTCACGACGGCGCTCGCCCAGCAGATCAAGGCCACCCATGCGACCGGAGGAGTGGCGATGGTCGAGGACCGCCGGACAGGCGGGATCCTCGCCATGGTCGATCTCACCGTCGAGCACGGCAAGGTGGTGCCGGCAGAACAGAACCTGGCGGTCACATCTGTCTACCAGCCCGGCTCGGTCATGAAGCTCGTGACGATCTCGGGGGCCCTCCAAGAGCGCCTGATCACGCCGCAGTCGGTCTTCACAGTGCCCTATCAGATCTCGCTCGGCGGCTGGCCGTTCAACGACGCCGAATACCACCCGACCGAGAGGCTCACTGCCACCCAGATCCTGGCCCAGTCGTCGAACATCGGCACGATCGAGATCGCCCATCGCCTCGGGGCCGAGCACCTCTCCTATTTCCTGCGCGACCTCGGATTCGGCGAGCCGACCGGCCTCGGGTGGCCCGGCGAAAGCCCCGGCCTCGTGCCGAGCCCGAACGACCCGACCAGCTGGTCCGCCTCCTCGATGGGGACCGTCCCGATCGGCACAGGCGAGGCCGTCACCCCGCTCCAGATCCTGGACGCCTACAACGCCGTCGCGAACGGAGGCAAGCTCATCACTCCTCGCCTCGTGGAGGCGACGGTCGGGCCCAACGGCGCCGAGCATGTCCTCCCTGCCCAAAAGGCGCGGCGCGTGCTCTCCGAACGCACCGTCAAAGAGCTGTTGCCCATGCTCGAGCAGGTGACCGAGGACGGCACCGCCGTCGCGGCCCGCATCCCGGGCTACACGGTCGCCGGCAAGACCGGGACGGCACAGGTCCCGAGTGCCGACGGGGGCTATACAGAAGGCGCCTGGAACGCCACCTTCGTCGGGTTCGCCCCCGCTCAGAACCCGGCCCTGACGACCTTTGTCATGCTCAGCCACCCTGATCTCATCTACGGTGGCCTCGCGTCCGCGCCGGTCTTCTCCGACATCATGAGATACGCCCTGCGCCACTTCGACATCGCACCGACGGGCGGCACAGGGCTTTCCTCGGGCACTTCGGTGACTGGTGCGCCATGAGCAGCGCCGCGACGAGCCAGGTCGCCCCGCAGGTGCCGCTCGAGGACTTCGCGGCGCGGCTTCATCCCGTGCAGGTCATCGGATCCCTCGGCGGGGTGGTCGTCTCCTCGGTCACCTACGACCACCGCAGTGTCACACCCGGCGCCCTGCACTGCTGCCTTGTGGGAGAGCGCGTCGACGGGCACGAGTTCGCCCCTGCCGCTGCACTTAAGGGAGCGGTAGCGTTCGTCTGCGAGCGCCTGCTCGAAGACGAAGCAGCCAGTGTCGTCCAGCTGCTCGTCGGCCCGGGCGGCGCCCGCCGGGCGATGGCCCTTGCCGCCTGTGTGCTGTGGGGCGACCCGGCCTCGTCACTTAAGACGGTCGGGGTCACCGGTACCAACGGCAAGACGACAACGACCTATTTCCTCCGCGCGGTGCTCGAAGAGCACGGTTGGCCCACGGCCGTGATCGGCACGCTCGGTGGGCCGCGCACGACCCCCGAGGCGCCCGATCTGCAACGCGCGCTCGCGCACGCAAGGGACTCGAACCGTTCCGCCGTCGCGCTCGAGGTGTCCTCGCACGCGCTCGCGCAGCACCGCCTCGACGGCTACCGCCACGACGTGGTTGTGTTCACGAACCTGAGCCAGGACCACCTCGACTACCACGGGACGATGCAGGCCTACTTCGAGGCCAAAGAGCTGCTCTTCACGCCCGAGCACGCCTTCCGGGCTGTTGTCAACGAGGACGACCCGTTCGGCCGGCGCTTGCTCGAGACGGTCGCGATCCCGGTCGGAGCCTTCTCCATTGGCCAGGCCGAGCAGCTCGATGTGGGCCTCGAGGAAAGCCGCTTCCGCCTCGACGGCGAGCCGGTCCGGGTGCGTCCCGGCGGGGAGATCAATGTCCGCAACGCCCTTGCCGCGGCTGCGGCCGCGCGCGCCTTGGGAGTGCCCGCGGCGACGATAGCGGCGGGGCTTTCGGCCGCCACGGGCCCTGCCGGGCGCCTCGAGGCCGTGCCCACCGACATCGGGGTCGAGGTCGTCGTGGACTACGCGCATACACCCGCCGGGCTCATGGAGATACTCAAAGCGGCGCGTGCCGAGGCGGGACCCCGTTCGGGGAAGGTGATCGTGGTCTTCGGCTGCGGCGGGGACCGGGACCGGGACAAGCGGCCCATGATGGGCTCGGTCGCCACCAAGCTCGCGGACGTTGCCGTCCTCACCTCCGACAACCCCCGCAGCGAGGACCCGGACGCGATCATCGCCGAGGTGAGGGCGGGTTGTGACGGAACGGCGCGTCTCGTCATCGAGCCCGACCGGCGCCGGGCGATCGCAGCCGCGCTCGAGTTTGCCGGTGGGGGTGACGTTGTCGTCGTCGCCGGCAAGGGGCACGAGACGGTCCAGGAGATCGGGGACCGGTTGATCGAGTTCAGCGACCGTCAGGTCCTCGCCGAGGAGCTCGCACGGATTACACGCGAGGGGACCGGCAAGTGATCCCTCTCCTGTCCGCGGGAGCTGTCTCGATTCTCGTGTCCGGCTTCGGGACGCCGATCCTGCTTCGCTGGCTCATCCGCTGGCGGATCGGCCAGCAGATCCGTGTCGACGGGCCCGCCCACCACACGGTGAAGGCCGGCACCCCGACCATGGGCGGTGTCGCCATCTTGATGGCGGTGGTCGCCGGCTACTGCCTCGGGCACGTCGGCACCTCGGCCCCCTTCACACGGCCTGCGCTGCTCGTGCTCGCCGCCATCGTCGCCGCGGGCGCCGTCGGGGCGGCCGACGACTGGATCAAGGTGAGCAGGCGACGCTCGCTGGGACTCAACAAGCGCTGGAAGACCTTCGGCCTCGTCGCCGTCGCTGTCGCCTTTTGCATCGCGGAGGTGCACTGGGGCGGGGTCCGCACGACGCTGTCGTTCACGCGCTACGACCTGCCAGGCCTCGAGCTCGGCGCTGTGGGCTGGGTCATCTGGGGAACCGTGGTCATCTTCGGGACGGCCAACTCGGTGAACCTGACCGACGGCCTCGACGGTCTCGCCGCCGGCTCGGCTGCCTTCGTCTGCGGCTTCCTCGCCCTCGTCGGTTTCGTGCAGTACCGGCACCCGGCCATCTACGGTGTGCGCTCCGCCCTCGACCTCGCCCTCGTGGCGGTGTCGATGGGCGGTGCATGTGTCGGTTTTTTGTGGTGGAACGCCGCCCCGGCGCGCATCATCATGGGCGACACGGGCTCGCTGTCGATCGGGACGGGGCTCGCGTGTCTCGCCCTGGCGATGAACGTGCAGCTGCTCCTGCCCGTCATCGGCGGCCTGTTCGTCCTCGTCACGCTGTCGGTCGTGATCCAGGTGATCAGCTTCAGGGTCTTCCACCGTCGCGTGTTCCTGATGGCGCCCCTGCACCACCACTTCGAGTTGAAGGGGTGGCCCGAGACGACCGTCACCGTCCGCTTCTGGATCTTCTCCGGCCTGTGCGTGGCACTCGGTTTGGGCCTGTTCTACGCCGACTTCCTCTCGACGGGGTCGTTCAAGTGAGCCGCTCGGCAACGGCGCGCGTCGCGACGGGACCGGAGCCCGCCGCGAGGCGCAGAGCGCAATCGAGCACCCGCCCGCCTATGGAGCTCGTAAAGGGCAGGGCGCGGGCGCGAGGCGCGGCTCATCTCAGCACCGAGGCAAAGGTGCTCTTCGCCTCGGTCACGGGCCTGTGCCTGCTCGGCCTGCCCATCGTGCTCTCCGCCTCGGCTCCCGGGGCTATCGTCGCCGGCGCCTCACCATGGTCCTACGAAATCCGTCAATGCATCTACATGGCCATTGGCGTGAGCGCGGCCGTGGTCGCGAGCCGCACGCCGACGGCGTACATAAGAAAGCTCCGTTTCTTGCTTCCTTTTGTTGCCCTATCGCTCCTCGTTGTCGTCTTCGTCCCTGGCATCGGACACTTCTCCGGTGGCTCGAGCCGTTGGGTCGGGGTCGGCTCGATCCAGATACAGCCCTCTGAGCTGATGAAGCTGGCCATCATCGTCTTCGCGGCCGACCTGCTCGCACGGCGCGCGAAGCGCCGCGATCATTGGCGCGCCGTCGTTCGGCCGCTGCTCTTCTTCCTCGCGATCGCGGCCGTGCTCATCCTCAAGCAGCCCGACCTCGGCACCACGATCGTGGTCGGTTGCATCGCCTTCTCGATGCTGTTCGCAGCCGGGGTTGGGCTTTTCGCGCTCGTGGTTCCGGGCGGCATTGTGCTGGCGGCCGGCTCGGTGCTTGCGATGTCGACGACCTACATGCGCGACCGCCTGCTCTCGTTCCTCGACCCGTTCGCCCACGCCTCGACGACCGGGTACCAGGTCGTGCAGTCGCTCGCCACCCTCGGCCTCGGTGGTGTCACCGGGAGCGGCGTCGGGGGGTCGGTTACGCCCTGGGGGTACCTCCCCAACGCCCACACCGACTTCGTCTTCGCCGTGATCGCCGGCAACCTCGGCCTCGTCGGGGCCTTCGTCGTCCTCGCCGGATTCGCCGCCTTCGGCTGGGCTGGGCTCCGTATCGCGCTCAGAGAGAAGGACCCCTTCGCACGCTTCGTCGCCGTCGGGGTCACCTGTTGGGTGCTCTCCCAGGCTGTGATCAACATCGGCGGTGTCGTCGACGCCCTTCCCGTGACGGGCATACCCCTGCCATTCATCTCCTACGGCGGCTCTTCGCTCGTCGTCGTCCTCGTCGCGGTCGGGGTTCTCTTCGGGATCGCCCGGCGCCAATCGGCGACGGCCCCGGCGTAAAGATGGGTGGCGTCATGCGGTCAAAGCGCGCCTCGGCACGCACTTTCGCCCTCCTCACCGGCGGAGGGACGGCCGGGCACGTGCAGCCGGCGCTCGCCGTCGGCGAGGCCCTCGTTGCCCGTGGCCACGAGCGCTCCAGCATCGGCTACGTCGGTGCCCGGCGCGGCATGGAGGCCAAGCTCGTGCCCGAGGCGGGCTTCGAGGTGACGCTACTGCCCGGGCGGGGGATACAGCGCCGGCTCACGGGGGAGAACCTCGGCGCTGTCGCCAGCCTCATTCTCGCCTGTGTGCTCGCCCTCGCGATCGTGATCCGCCGGCGCCCCCGGGTCGTCGTCACAGTCGGCGGCTATGCCGGGCTCCCGTGCGCCCTCGCCGCGATCGCGCTGCGGGTGCCGGTCGTCGTCCTCAGCTACGACGCGGTTCCCGGCGCCTCGAACCGCCTCGTGGCGCGCTTTGCCCGCAAGTGCGCGGTCGCCTTCGAGGGGGCTGGCCTCCCGAACCAGGTCGTGACCGGGGCGCCGCTTCGCACCAGCGTGCTCGCGGTCGATCGCAGCCCAGAAGGCCGCGCGGCGGCCCGCGCTGTCATCGGGGTGGGCGCGGGTCGGTCCCTTCTCGTCATCGCCGGAGGCTCACTCGGCGCGAGCCGGTTGAACGACGCCGCCCTCGGCCTCGCGAGCAGCTGGGCGTCGCGCGGGGACCTGTCGATCTACCACGTCGCCGGCGAGCGGAACCTTGCCGCCGTGAGCGCCGAGGCCTCAAGGCTCGGGCTCGTACCACAGGGCGCGCCGGGTACCGGGCTTGACTATCGCTTCGTCGGCTTCGAGGCCAACATGCCCGCCCTTCTCGCCGCATGCGACATCGCCGTGTCGAGGGCGGGCGCGTCGACGGTGGCTGAGCTCGCCGCCATCGGGACCCCGAGCGTCCTCGTCCCGCTGCCCGGTGCACCGCACGACCACCAGACGCGCAACGCCGAGGCGCTCTCGGTGCGGGGGGCCGCGTTGTTGCTGCTTGACGCCGACTGCGACGCCACCCGTCTCGCGGAGGTCGTCGAGTCCTTGCTCGCCGACCCGGAGCGCCTCGTGGCCATGGGCTCGGCCGCCGCTGCAGCCGGACACCGGGATGCCGCCGAGAAGATCGCCGCCCTCGTCGAGTCCGTGTCCGAGGGGTGCCGGTGAAAGGTCCCCCGCTGGTCGATCTCGCCAGGCCCCTGCACATTCATGTCGTCGGGGCCGGCGGGGCGGGCATGAGCGCGATCGCAGCCGTGCTCGCGGCCATGGGCCATCGCGTCACCGGCAGCGACATCAAGGCTTCGGGATCGGTCGAGCGTCTCGAGGCGCGCGGGATCGAGGTCGCGATCGGGCACCGGGCCGAGAACATCACCGGGGCGGACGTGCTGACCTACTCGAGTGCCATACCTGAGCGCAACGTCGAGATAGCCGAGGCCCGCAGCCTGAAGATCCCCGTGCTGGCGCGCGCAGAGATACTGGAGGCAATCGTGGCCCTGCGCCGGACGATCGCCGTCGCCGGCACGCACGGTAAGACGACGACCTCGTCGATGCTGTCCTTGGTGCTGGCAGAGGCCGGGCTCCACCCGAGCTTCATCATCGGTGGCGAGGTCAACGAGATCGGGACGAACGCGACCTGGGACAACGGTGAGCTGCTAGTGGTCGAGGCCGACGAGAGCGACGGGACCTTCCTGCACCTGTCGCCTGAGCTGGGCATCGTGACCAGCGTCGAACCGGACCACATAGAGCACTACGGCTCCTTTGAGGCACTGAAAGAGGCGTTCGGGACCTTCTTCGGACACCTCGGCGTCGCCGTCGTGTGCGCAGACGACCCTGTCGCGTCGTCGTTGGCCCCGCCGAGCGCGGTGACATACGGCACCGCCGACGGCGCGCGGGTGCACATCGAGGGGGTCGAGTCCGGGCGCAACCACCTCCGTTTCGAGCTCTCGCACGACGCCGAGAACCTCGGGAGCTTCGAGCTGCCCGTGCCGGGCATCCACAACGCCCGCAATGCCGCCGCGACGGTCGCAGCCTGCATCTGCCTCGGGATCGACACCGAGCACGCCCGCCGGGCCCTTGCGCGATTCGCCGGGGTCGCGAGGCGTTTCGAGTTTCGCGGCGAGGCCGGCGGGGTCACTTTCGTCGACGACTACGCGCACCTGCCCGGGGAGGTGCGCGTAGTCGTCGGTGCCGCCCGAGGGGGCGGCTTCGAGCGCATCATCTGTGTCTTCCAGCCGCACCGCTACTCGCGGGTGGCAACTCTCGCCCATGACTTCGCGGACGCCTTCGAGGGGGCAGACATCGTCGCGGTGACCGACGTCTACCCCGCGGGCGAGACTCCGCGTCCGGGCGTCTCGGGCAAGTTGGTGCTCGACGCGATCGTTCGCGCCCATCCCGGCGCCCGGGCGGTGTACGTGCCCAACCGCGACGATCTCGTCACGTACTTGCGCGCGATCCTGCGACCGGGCGACCTGTGCCTCACTCTCGCCGCCGGCGATCTCACCAACCTCGCCGCCGAGCTCGGCGCGGCCGCGCGCTCGTGAGCGCCGTCGCAGCCTCGGAGCGGGCCGCCGCGATCGAGCGTGCCGCCGAGGCCCTGGGCCCGGCCGTCGAACGCGACCGGCCGATCGGCGAACTCACCACCTATCGGGTCGGCGGGGCCGCTGCGCTTTACTGCGAGCCGGCCAGCGTCGCCGAGCTCGAGCGGGTCGCCGAGGTCGTCGGCGCGACCGGGCTCGAGGTCCTCGTGCTCGGCAAGGGCTCGAACGTCCTTGTCGCGGACGCCGGGTTCGCGGGGCTGTGCGTGAGGCTCTCCGACAGCTTCGCCGCCGTCGAGATCGACGCCGAGGTAGTGCGCGCTGGCGGTGCCACGGCCTACCCGGTGCTGGCGCGCCGGACGGCGGCAGCCGGCCTCACCGGCCTTGAGTGGGCCGTCGGCGTGCCGGGCTCAGTCGGGGGGGCGGTACGCATGAACGCCGGCGGCCACGGCGCCGAGACGTCGGACCGCCTCGTGTCCTGCCGTGTCGTCGACCTGCGGGGAGGACGCGAGCGCCCCATGGGCGCGGACGCGCTCGAGTTTTCGTACAGGCACTCGTCGATCTCGCCCTACGAGGTCGTGACCGAGGCCTCCTACCGGCTCGAGCGTGGGGATGCCACCGAATCGGCCGCCCGCATCGCCGAGATTGTGCGCTGGCGGCGCGAGCACCAGCCCGGCGGCCAGAACGCCGGCTCGGTGTTCACCAACCCGCCCGGGGACGCCGCGGGTCGCCTGGTCGAGGCGGCCGGTCTGAAAGGGTTCCGCATCGGCTCGGCGGCGGTGTCGGACAAGCACGCCAATTTCATCCAGGCCGATCCCGCCGGTTCGGCTGACGACGTTGAGCGCTTGATCACCTTCGTGCGGACGCGTGTCGCCGAGCAGCTCGGTGTCGAGCTTTGCACCGAGCTCCGCCTGATCGGATTCGAGGAGGGGCCATGACCGATCCAAGGATTCAAGCAAGGCGCGTGCGGGTCGAACGCCAACGCGGCCACCGCCGCCTCGGCGTGCTAACGGCCGTGCTCGCCGCGGCCGGGCTTTCGGTGGGCGCCGTCGCCATCTTGCACTCGAGGCTCTTCGCGGCGCGAAATGTCGTGATCGCCGGCGCCGTCCACACCCCGCGCGCCGAGATCCTCGCCGCGAGCGGCCTTCACCGTGAGCCCCCGCTCATCGACGTCAACCTGGGGTCGATCACAAGGCGCCTCGACCGCTTGCCCTGGGTACTCACAGCCTCGGTGCACGTGGAGTGGCCCTCTACAGTTGCCGTCGCCATCGACGAGCGGGTGCCGGTCGCGGCGAGCCGGCTCGGCGCCGCCCGTTACGCGGTGTTCGACTCGACCGGCCGCGTGCTCGCCGACGAGAGGAGCCGGCCCGCAGGGTTGCCCCTCGTCTCGCTGCCGGGTGCCTCCTCGCCCCCCGGGGACACGCTCGGCGCCCAGGCGAGGCTCCTGCTCGCGGCGGCGGCGCAACTTCCTGTCTCGCTCTTGCCCCGCGTACAGGAGATGGTCTTGTCGGCTCCCGACGGCGTCGTGCTGCGACTCGGGGGCGGCCTGAGCGCTGTCGTGGGCGACGACGAGGCCCTCGCAGAAAAGTTCGTCTCGCTCGCGACCGTCCTTCAGAGGGTCGATCTGACCGGCGTCGGCGGGATCGACTTGAGGGTTGCAAGCTCCCCGGTCTTGACCCCCCTGGTCAGCCCCTCTAACGTTCAGGGGAAGGGTGATGGCTGAGATCGCCCGCGACGAGATCGGTGCTGAGGGGTGATCGAGGTCGCCGGGGTGGTTCGCGTAGCCAACCAGCGGTAACCCCACTGGGACTCAGGAGAGGATGGAGCGCGGATGAGCACGCCAGGCCAGAGCTTCATCGCCGTGATCAAGGTGGTGGGTGTCGGGGGAGCAGGGGTCAATGCCGTCAATCGCATGATCGACGCGGGCCTGCAGGGGGTCGAGTTCGTGGCTGTCAACACCGACGCCCAGGCCCTGTTGATGAGCGAGGCGGACATAAAGCTCGACATCGGGCGCACCTTGACCCGCGGGCTCGGAGCAGGAAGTGACCCTGAGATCGGCCGCATGGCTGCCGAGGAGCACCTCGAGGAGATCGAGGAGGTCCTAAAGGGCGCCGACATGGTCTTCATCACTGCCGGCAAGGGCGGCGGCACCGGCACCGGTGCGGCCCCTGTCATCGCCGAGACGGCCAAGGGCCTCGGCGCCCTCACCATTGGCGTCGTGACACGGCCGTTCGCGTTCGAGGGCCGGCGTCGGTCGAACCAGGCCGAGGAGGGCATCCAGCGCCTGCGTGAGAAGGTCGACACCCTCATCGTCATCCCGAACGAGCGCCTGCTGTCGATCTCCAACGAGCGGACCTCGATGGTCGAGGCCTTCTCGATGGCAGACGAGGTGCTGCTGCACGGCGTCTCGGGGATCACCGACCTCATCAACGTCCCCGGCCTCATCAACACTGACTTTGCGGACGTGAAGATGGTCATGAGCAACGCCGGCTCGGCGATCATGGGGATCGGGACCGGCTCGGGCGAGGGACGCGCCGTCAACGCGGCGCGTCACGCCATCACGAGCCCCCTTCTGGAGGCCTCGATCGAGGGGGCGAGAGGGATCCTGCTCAACATCGCCGGGGGCAGTGACCTCACCTTGTTTGAGGTGAACGAGGCCGCCGCCATCATCCACGACGTGGCCCATCCCGACGCCAACATCATCTTCGGCAACGTCATCGACGACGCCCTCGGCGACACAGTGCGCGTGACGGTCATCGCGGCCGGCTTCGACCAATACGAGGGCTCGCAATCGGCCGGGTCCGCACGCATGGCACCCGACACCCCCGCCAAGGGCGCCCCGCGTCCCGAGACCGCCGAGAGCGGGCAGAGCGACCTCGTCGTGCCCCGCCGGAGCGGCTCGCGCGGACGGGACGTCTTCGACGTCGGTGGCGACGACGAGCTCGACCTAGACGACGACTTCGACGTCCCCTCCTTTCTCCGCTAGGGCGATCGAGATCGCGGGCACGCCCGCGATCGTCGTGCTGAGCGGTGCTGACGACGGTGACGTGGGACTGCGCGCGGGCGCTCCGGCCGAGCTGTTAGCGGTCCGCCGCAGCTCGCTCGTACCGGGTCGTTGGCGCTGGCTCAGCCAGTGCCACGGCAACGGTGTCGTGGTGCTGGGGCCCACAGAGACCTGCGAGGGGCGCGAGGCGGACGCTCTCGTGAGCACGATGCCGGGCGAGCCGCTCGCTGTCTTCTCCGCCGACTGTGCCGTCGTCGGCCTCGCGAGTCCGCAAGGGGTGGTCGCGGCCGTGCACGCGGGCTGGCGCGGCCTGCTCGCAGGGGTCGTGGAGAGCGCGGTCACGGCCATGGGATCGTTGGGGGCGACTGACATCGCCGCCGTTCTCGGCGCCTGCATCGGCCCGGAGTGCTATGAGTTCGGGGCCGGCGAGCTCGCCGGCATCGAGTCCCGCTACGGGCCTACGGTCGTCGCGCAGAGCGCGTCGGGGCATCTCGCGTTGGACCTTCGTGCCGGGGTGCACAGGGCGCTCGGATCTGCCGGTGTGCGGGTGGCGAGCGAGTGTGAGAGCTGCACCGCCTGCGAGCCGGGATGGTTCTCGTGGCGCGCCCGCAAGGACATGGGCCGCCAGGCCCTCGTCGTGGCGCCGGCGCCGGCGCCGTGAGCGCGCTCGTTGAGGAGATAGCCGCCCGAGCCGAGATTGCGCGCGACCGGATCGCGAGAGCCGGGGGCGATCCGAGCCTCGTCCGGATCGTGGCCGTGACGAAGGGCTTCGGGCCCGAGGTCCTTTCTGCCGCGTTCGCGGCCGGATTCAGTGACTTCGGCGAGAACTACGCCAGCGAGCTCGTGGAGAAGTGGGCTACCGTCGCCCGGGCGGCGCGCTGGCACTTCCTGGGTGCCGTGCAGCGCAACAAGATCGGCCGGCTCGCCCCCTATGTCGACTGCTGGCAGTGCGTGGCGAGGGTCCTCGAGGGCGAGGCGATCATGCGCCACCGGGCCGAGGACGCGAGGGCCGGCCTGGAGTCTGCCTCGATGCTGGTGGAGGTCGAGACGACCGGAATCGCCGGTCGTGGCGGCTGTCGCCCGGACGAGGTCAAAGCGGTCGTCGAGGGATTGCTCGAGCACGGCTGTCGCGTGGAGGGCCTCATGACCGTGGCTCCTCCTGGCGACCCCGAACGGGCGCGGGCGGCTTTCGAACGGGTGGCGCGGCTTCGCGACGAGCTCGGTCTGAAGGAGCTTTCGATGGGCATGTCGGAAGATCTCGAGCAGGCCGTCGCCGCTGGCGCGACGATGGTTCGCCTCGGGACCTCCCTGTTCGGTCCTCGCCCGCAACGTCGCAGGCTGTAACAATAGGGTTCTCGGAGGAGGGCTGGAGATGGCTTCGTTTGTGCAGAGAGCACTGATGTACCTCGGTTTGAAAGACATCGACGACGAGGAGGACTACGACGCTGATGAGGAGGAGGCCATGGAGCCTGCTCCGAGCCGCGTCCGCCAGAGCACATACCCCGAGCCTGTGCCGCAGCGGGCGACGGTCGCCACCGTCCGCCCGCTCGCCCGCGATGATGCCTCGGTGCAGACCCCAGTCGCCCGGGGCGCGGTCGTGCGCCCGTTCGTGACCCAACGCCACTCAAAGCCCCAGGTCGTGGCCCCGGCACGCTTCTCGGACGCGCAGGAGATCGGCGACATGGTCAAGGCGAGCATGCCGGTCATCGTCAATCTCCAGGCGAGCGAGAAGGATCTGGCGAGACGCATGATCGACTTCTGCTCGGGGCTCACCTACGCCGTCGGGGGGTCGATGGAAAAAGTCGCCGAATCGGTGTTCCTGCTGACGCCCTCCAATGTCGAGGTCTCCCCCGAGGAGCGCCAGCGCCTGCAAGAGAACGGGTTGTTCCGGTCCTAGACGACCCGATCCCGAGGCCTAGGCGCGGTCCCACAAATGGGGGCGCCGCGAATTGATCTACGTCGTCGACATCCTCAACCTGTTCCTGTTCATCCTGGTCGTGCGGGTCGTGCTCTCCTATGTCCCGACCCAGCCCGGTTCGGCGCTCATGCCGGTGAAGCGCTTTTTCGAGGCGATCACCGAGCCCGTGCTGCGACCGGTGCGCCGCGTCGTGCCGCCGCTTCGCGTCGGTGGGGGGGCGATGGACCTCTCGCCCATCATCGTGTGGGTCGCGATCTTGATCATCAGCCGGCTCCTCTAGACGCGGGCGGTATCCACCCACTTCCGGGGAACGCCCGATACCATCCAGAACATGGATCTTTCCGCCAAAGTCCTGCGAGAGGTTGAGTTTCGTGACCGCCTTCGCGGTTACGACACCGACGAGGTCGACGAGTTCCTCGAGAAGGTTGCGGTCGCCGTCGAAGAGCTGCAGGAGAAGATGCGTCAGCTTGTCTATCGCGCCGAGCGCGCCGAGCGATCGATCTCCGAGCGCGGGGTCGACGCCGACGACGACACGATCCGTCGGACCCTCGTGCTCGCCCAGCGCACGGCCGACATGGCCGTCCGTGAGGCACAAGAGCAGGCCGCCGTTTTGATGGACGGTGCCCGGAATGAGTCCGAGAAGCTGCTCGGCGAGGCGCGCGAGAGCGCGAAGCGGCTCCAGGCTGACGCCGAGCGTCGCCACTCGGACGACATCGCGCGGCTCGAACGCCAGCGGGACAAGGTCCGCGACGAGCTCAAGGAGCTCTCCGAGCTTCTCGACTCGGAGCGCAAGCGGCTCGCCGAGTCACTGCGCGCGGCGCTGCGTTTTGTCGAGCGGACGCTGCCGGGCTCGGGTGAGATCTCCTCGATTCACCCCACGTCACCGCCGAGCGAAACTCGGGCGCTCGATGAGCAGATCGAGGCTCAGATAAACGAAGATGCCGAGACGGCGGCTCCGTCGTTGATGCCGGCCGAGGTTGGCACCGACGCCGAGGCCGGTGACGCCGGCGCTGAGGAGGCGCGAGCGAGCCTCGCCGCCGTTCCACCCCTCGAGGACTCCGGGCCGCCCACCCAGGCCTGGCAGGCCGAGCCCATGACCATCTTCAGCGAGGGCGGCGACAAGATCGGCGGAGTGGCGATCGACCCGGGCGCCCGCCAGTTCGGCGCCGCCGGGCCTGACTGGATCGCCTGAGCCGACCTACCGGTCCGCGTCAGGAGCGCTTGATGCGGATGACGATGACGCTGCGGTCCGACAGCTCGCCCACGGCGGTGAAGGCTTCGTCGTCCTTGGCGGCACCCTCGTCGCCCCCTTCGTAGGGCTCGATCTCGATCTCGACGGCGAGCACCTGGGCGGCGATGTGGCGTGCCCATTGTGAAATGACCGGCACCGAAGCCGCCGGGACACCGATCCACAGCCGGATGCGGTCCGTGACCTGCAGCCCGGCGTCGCGCCGGGCCCGTTGCACGAGACGGATGACGTCGCGTGCTGTGCCCTCGGCCTCGAGCTCGGGGGTCGTCTCGAGATCGAGGGCGACGATTCCGACCTCCCCGGGAAGTGACCGGCACGACTCCGGCAGAGAGGGCCGCAGGCGCAGGTCGAACTCGCCCGGCAGAAGGCCGATGCCGCCGACTTGCAACGTCCCGTCGGAAAGCCGCGACCAGTCGCCCTTGCGGGCGGCCGCTATGACCTGCTGGGTGCGTGGCCCGAGGCGGGGGCCGAGGGCGGCGGGGATCACGTTGAGCACCTTCTCGGCGAGCTCGCCCACGGTGTCTAGGAGCTTGACCTGGCGCACGTTCACCTCGTCTGCGATGAGGTCCGCGTAGGGCAGGAGGCGGCTCGCGCCGGGGGAGGCCACCGTCAAGGACAACAGGGGCAGGCGGGCCCGGCGCCCGGCCGCCTTGCGGATCGAATGGCCGGCCGAGCAGACCTCCCGGGCGAGATCCATCGCGTCGACGAGCTCGGGGTCCGCCGGCAGCTCCTCCGCGGCGGGCCAGGGGCGGAGATGGACGCTGCGCTCGCCCGTGAGGCCCCGGTAGACGGCCTCGCAGAGGAACGGGAGGAAGGGCGCCGCCACCCGGGTGAGCACCTCTAGGACGGTGTGCAAGGTGTCGTAGGCGTCCTGCTTGTCATCGGGCGCGGACGCGCCCGCGATCTCGCCCGGAATGCCGCCGGCGCCGACGGGGCGCCAGAAGCGGTCGCGGCTGCGGCGCACGTACCAGTTCGTGAGGGCGTCGAGGAAGGCCGAGATGTACCCGCACGCGCCTGCGAGGTCGTAGAGGTCCATCGAGGCCGTGGCGTCCTCGACGAGGCGCCGCGTCTTGGCGAGGATGTAGCGGTCGAGCACACCGGCCTGGTCGGTGCGGACGCGCCCGGAGAGCCCGTCGGCGTTCGCGTACAGGGAGAGGAAGTACCAGCTGTTCCAGATCGGGTTGCAGACGAGCCGCAGCGGCTCGGCGAGCCCCTTCTCCTCGATGACGACGTCGAGGCCGCGAAGCACAGGCGAGCTGAGAAGGTACCAGCGCATCGCGTCGGCCCCGTAGGCGGCGAAGACCTCTTCGGGGTCGGGGAAGTTCCGAAGCCTCTTGGAGAGCTTGCGGCCATCGTCTCCGAGCACGATCCCGTGCGCGATGCAGGTCTTGAACGGGGGCCGGTCGAAAAGCGCGGTCGCGAGCACGTGCAGGGTGTAAAACCATCCCCGGGTTTGGCCCACGTACTCGACGATGAAGTCGGCCGGGAAGTGCTGCTCGAAACGCTTGGCGTGCTCGAAGGGGTAGTGGAGCTGGGCAAAGGGCATCGAGCCCGAGTCGAACCAGCAGTCGAGGACATCGGGGATGCGGCGCATCACCGAAGAGCCGGTCGGGTCGTCCGGGTTCGGCCGGGTAAGCTCGTCGATGGCGGGCCGGTGCAGGTCGTCGGGGCGCACCTTGAAGTCGGCCTCGAGCTCGTCGAGGCTGCCGTAGACGTCGACGCGCGGGTAGGCGGGGTCGTCGCTCTTCCAGACCGGGATGGGCGTGCCCCAAAAGCGGTTCCGGCTTATCGACCAGTCCCGCGCCCCTTCGAGCCATTTGCCGAAGGCGCCGTCGCGGACGTGCTCGGGCACCCAGGTGATCTGCTGGTTGAGCTCGACCATGCGGTCCTTAAAGGCCGTGACGGCCACGAACCAAGAGCTCATCGCCCGGTAGATCAGCGGCGTGTCGGTTCGCCAGCAGTGCGGGTAGCTGTGGGTGTACTCCTCGGCCCGCACGAGCGCCCCCGCGCTCTTGAGCTTTTGGACGATCAGGGCGTTGGCCTCGAACACCTGCACGCCGGCGAGATCGGCGACTTCGCCGGTGAAGCACGCCCGGTCGTCGACCGGGCAGATGACCGCGATCCCGGCCGCCTCGCAGGCGCGCTGGTCGTCCTCGCCGAAGCCGGGCGCCATCTGGACGATCCCGGTGCCCTCGTCCAGGGCGACGAAGTCCTCGCCGAGTACGACAAAGGCGCCCGGGGTGGCGGCGAAATAGTCGAACAAGGGCAAAAAGCGCCGCCCGACGAGGTCGGCCCCTCTCACTGTACCTAGGACCTCGGCGCCTGCCAGCGTCTCCGAGTAGGCCTCGAGGCAGGCCTCGCCGACCACGACCCGCCGCCCACCTAGGGCCAGCACGCTATAGACGAGCTCGGGCCCGACGGCAAGGGCGAGGTTCGAGGGCAGCGTCCACGGCGTCGTCGTCCAGGCGAGAAGGCCGAGCGCGCCACGCAGCAGCTCGGGTCCTTCATCTGTCGGCTCGAGGTCGAAGCGGACCGTGACGGCCGGGTCGGTCCGGTCGCGATAAGAGTCGTCCTGGCGGGTCTCGAAGTTCGACAGCGGTGTCTCGCACTCCCAGCAGTAGGGCAGGACCCGGAAGCCCTCGTAGGTGAGGCCCTTGTCATGCAGGCGCTTGAAGGCCCAGATGACGCTCTCCATGTAGGAGAGGTCCATGGTCCTGTAGTCGTCCTCGAAGTCCACCCAGCGTGCCTGGCGTGTCACGTAACGCTCCCAGGCATCGGTCGTCCGCTGCACGAGCCGGCGGCAGTACGCGTTGAAGTCGCCGATCCCAGACGCGATGACGGCCTGGCGCCCCGATAGCCCGAGCTCTTGCTCGGCCGCCATCTCCGCGGGCAGACCGTGGCAGTCCCAGCCGAAGCGCCGCTCGACGCGCTGGCCGCGCATGGTGCGAAAGCGCGGGACGGCGTCCTTCACGAAGCCCGTGAGGAGGTGGCCGTAGTGCGGCAACCCGTTCGCGAACGGGGGCCCGTCGTAAAAGACGTACTCGGTCTCAGGCCCGTGCATGGCCACGGACGCCTCGAAGGTGCGGTCTTCGCGCCAAAAAGCGAGGATCTCCTCCTCTACTGACGGATAACGCGGCTGGGCGGGGACCTGCGGGTATTCACTCGCGCCTGTCGGCTCGGACATGGCCATACAGTAGGCGGCCATGACCGATGACCTGTTCGACCTCGTGTCGAGTGAAAAAGGGCCGACCGCGATCATCCTGCGGGTCCGGGTCCAACCCGGCGCGGGCCGTTCGGCGGTCACGGGCCGCCATGGTGACGCGCTCGCGCTCCGGGTCGCCGCCCCACCGATCGACGGCCGCGCCAACCTCCAGTGCATCGAGCTCGTCGCCGACATCTTCGGCGTGAGCAAGTCGCAAGTGGAGCTGGTGGCAGGGGACAAGAGCCGCCTGAAGCGCCTGCGCGTGACAGGCGTGGAGCCAGGCCGGGCGAGGGACCTGCTCGCCCACGAGCTCCGCGCGACGACAGGACGTCCGGGCTCGCACGAGCGCGCCGAGAGGCCGGGACGGTCGAAACCTTGAGATCAACAGGGGATTGTTGGCGGGTCGTGACCGCTACGGCTATCGTCAGTGGCCCTCGCCGCGACAGGAGAGACCGATCATACCGACGGCTGTAGTGGCGGCAGATACCAAGAAGGGAGCGGTCGTGAAGGCGAACGCCTCCAAGGCGCCCGCGAGGGCCGCCGTGACAAAGACGGCCGGTGCGTCGTCGAAGAAGTCCGGCGCGCCGACGAATTCCTCCGTGCGTGCAGCGGCCGGGAAGGCCCTGACGACGAAAAAGGCCGTCCTGGCGCCTGGCGCCGGCACAGTGGCGAAAGCACCCGCCGGAGCTCACAAAGCCTCCAAGGCGACCCCGCCCAAGGCCGCGGTGGCCAAGGTAGGAGCGAAGACGCCGAAGGCCCCGAGCATGCCTGCGGTCAAGTCAGCTGCCAAACCCGCTGGCACCGCCAAGGACACCAAGACCCATGCCAAGGCGGCCGCGGCGAGCATCCCGAGCGTGGCCAAAGCGGCGCCGAAGGCGGCCACGGCCCCGCCAGCGACCCCGAAGCCGGTGACCAAGCACGCCGCCAAGGCGGCCCCGGTCACCCACAAGGCATCGGAGAAGGCCGTCAAGGCAACCAAGGCCACCAAGGCGGCCCCGGTCACCCAGGCCAACAAGACGACCGAGGCCGTTAAGCCCGCCAAGACGACCAAAGCCGCGAAGGCGTCTCCTGTCGTCCGTAAGACGCGGGCGCCGGCGCGCCCTGCAGGCAGGCTCGGCACCGCCACCGCGCCGCACAAGCGGGTGAGCGACGGTTATGGGAAAGACGAGCGCTTCCTCGCGAGCCAGCGCACGGCGCTGTTGCGCGAGCGGTCGACATACCTCGAGCAGGCGGCCTCGCTCAAGGCAGAGGCCGAGTCCCTCGTCGAGGAGATGGAGCCCGGCGACATCCAGTTCGACGACGAGTCGGGCGAGGGCGGCACCGTCACCGTCGACCGGGAGCGTGACCTCGCCCTCTCGGCGCAGGCCCTGGCCGCGGTCGAGGAGATCGATCACACTCTTGCCAAGATGGACAACGGCACCTACGGGATATGTGAGAACTGCGGCCGCCTGATTCCAAAGGCGCGCCTCGAGGCCCTTCCCTACGCACGGCTGTGCATCGACTGCAAGAGCGGGGGGCTCTCGAGACGTTGAGCGCGGCCGGCGTCGACCGGTCCGACGCCACCGGGGGAGTGCGACCGGCCGGCGCGACCGGCCACGGCCGGCGCATTCGCGTGGCCCTGCTTGTCGCGCTCGCCGTCCTCGTCGCCGACCAGGTGACCAAGTCGCTCGCCGTGTCCCGGCTCTCGTCGGGCTCGATCCACCTGATCGGCCCCTTCGCCCTCGTGCTGTCGTACAACACCGGCGTCGCTTTCAGCATCGGCACGGGCCTCGGCTTGCCGATCGTAGTGATAGTCGTGGTCATCGTCGCGCTCGTGGCCTGGTTCGGGCGGACCGTTCCAAACATCGCCGCCGCGGTCGGTGTCGGGATGATCCTCGGGGGCGCGACCGGCAACCTCGCCGACCGGCTCTTCAGGGGCCACCACGGAGCCGTGGTCGATTTCTTCTACTCGGGCTTTTGGCCGACCTTCAACGTCGCCGACGCCTCTATCGTCTGTGGGTGCATCGTGTTAGCCGTCGCCTTGTTTCGGGCCACCGGCGCGGCTCGCTCGCGCGAAACTGAGGAGCACTCGGCCCCGTGAGCGAGCCAGATGGTACCGTGCCGGAGTCTCTGAACCGGCCGGGCGACAGCGGCGACACGGGCGCCGGAGCCGTTGTCGAGATCCCGCACGCGCTCGCGGGTGAGCGCGTCGACAGGGTCGTCGCCCTCTTGTCCGGGTGCACCCGGGCACAGGTCCAAAAGCTCATCGCGGCCGGTGGTGTACGCCTCGCCGATGTGACGGTCTCGGCCGGCAGCCGGAGGGTGAAAGCCGGCGAGCGGTTGGAGACAAACCTTGAGCTGCTGGCCGCCACCGCCCGCCCGCAGGCGCGCCCTGCGGCTCCGGGGGAGGTGGCATTCAGGGTCGTGTTCGAGGATCAGGCGGTGATCGTCATCGACAAGCCGCCGGGTGTCGTCGTCCATCCTGACGCCGCCCACCACTCGGGCACGCTCGTCGCCGGCCTGCTCGCCTCCTACCCTGAGCTCGCCCGCCTGCCGGAGCTCGGCTGTGGCGAGGCGGACCGGCCAGGGATCGTGCACCGCCTCGACAAGGACACCTCCGGCCTGCTCGTCGTCGCCCGCAGCCCCGAGGCGTACCGCTCGCTCACCGGCCAACTCGCGGCGCGCACGGTGCACCGCAGCTATCTGGCCCTCGCTTGCGGCGCCCTCGAGGCAAAGGCGGGAGTCGTGGACGCGCCGATCGGGCGCTCCCTGCGCCACCCGACGCGGATGGCCGTCGCCGTGGGCGGCCGAGCCGCCCGCACTCACTACGAGGTCCTTCAAAGCTTCGAACTACCCCTCGAGGCGACCTATCTCGAGCTGCGCCTCGAGACGGGCCGCACCCACCAGATACGCGTGCACCTGGCCGCGATCGGCCACCCGGTCGTGGGCGACGCCCGTTACGGCGGGGACAGAAGACGCTCGGGCGCGCCGCGGACGTTCCTGCACGCGGGCGGCCTTTGCTTCGTGCACCCGGTGACCGGGCTGCAGGCGAGCTTTGACTCGCCGCTCCCGGGCGATCTCGCCGCCGTCCTCGAACGGTTCTCCTAGCCCGCTCGGCACCAGCGCGACCGCCCCCGGAGCGAGCGCGCCGGTAATCGCGCAGAGACCGTCAGTTGCCAAGAGGCGAGAGCCTCAAGCGGCGTCGTGAACTCCCTCGACCTCGGGCTGGACGGCCAGGAAGGCCAACGCGGAGGACTCGATGCGCCTCACGCGACGGACCCCTATCCCGAGGGTGCGCGCCGTCGACTCCAACGAGGCGGGCGGGCTGCCATCGAGGCCGAAGCGCAGACGCACGACATGGCGCTCCAGCTCGGGCAGGCGCTCGATGGCGGCGTCGAGCTTGCCCAGGGTCAAGGTACGGGCGATCTCGTCCTCGAACGGGGGCTCGTCACCGCTCACGACGTCACCGAGGGTGGCGGTGGCCTCGCTGGTCAGGGGCTGGTCCAAGCTGGCGACGACACGGGGCAGCCGGGCGTGGTCCGGGTCTGCCTCGAGCTCGGATGCGAGAGCATCCTCGGGGAGCCGGATGGCGCGCCCCTTCGACTGCACGGCGCGCTGGAGGGCCTGGCGGATCCACCAGGTGGCATAGGTCGAGAAGCGGAACCCCTTGCGCCAGTCGAACTTCTCGACCGCGCGCATCAGGCCGAACGTGCCCTCCTGGACGAGGTCGATCAGATCGACTCCGCGTCCCTGATAACGACGCGCCCAGTGCACCACGAGGCGCAGGTTGGACCCGATCATCTGCTTGCGGGCTTCCTCGTCGCCCTGCTCGATCCTCTTGGCGAGCTCGGTCTGCTCTTCGGCGCTGAGAAGCGGGAAACGGCCGAGATCGTCGAGGAAAAGCCGCATCAGGTCTGGCCCGCCGGAACTGGGCTCTCTCGTGACGCGATTCCGCTCGCCGGCGCTCAGCTCCGGCACGTTGGAATCCTCGATCTTGTTGTCGGCTGGAATGACGCTCCTCCCCCTTCCTGAGTTCGGTGGTTCACCACCTACAACGCGATTCGCGGCTCTGCCATTCCGTACCGGCGCGACTTTCCTTGCCGATGCCGGTCCCCGTTTGCGGAGACGGGCATGCACGCGTCGGCGGGTCAATCGAGCGGGGTTTGCGGCGGGGCGTCGCCCCGGGCCCGCAGCACCATGTCCTTGAGGGTAAAAGAGTCGAGATGGTGTCGCATGTGCTCACCCACGTCGGCCCACACGGCCAGCAGCACGCACTGCCCCTCGTGGTCACAGGCGCCATTCTGATGCGGTGGGCCGAAGTCCCCGGCCACGATGGGCCCGTCGACCGCGCTCACGATCTGGCCCAGGGTGATCTGCTCCGGCAGGCGGGCGAGGACATAGCCGCCCCCGACGCCTCGCTTGGAGCGCACGATGCCGGCACCTTTTAAGGCGAGGAGGATCTGCTCGAGGTACGGCTGGGGAAGGCCAGTGCGCTCGGCTATGTCGCGGACCGAGGTTGGCGTCGCATCCTCGCGAAGCGCCAGGGAGAGCAGCGCCCTGCTTGCATAGTCCCCACGCGTCGACACCTTCACGACTCTCATCGTACGGCCGTGGCCGCGGCCCGGGAGAGTTCGCGCCCAACCGGGCGGCCCGGCCCGGTGCGCATCCGCCTGCAAGGCGGGCCGGTCCACCAGAATGGAATGATGTGGCGGAAGCCCGACAGGGCCGTGAGCTGGGCTGATATGGTCCGCTCGCGCGCCTGGGCGCGTCCGGTGCCAAAAACAAGGGGTAAGTGTTTGTCGAGTCCTCGTAGGTCGCTCGGGGTGCTCGCGGTTGTCGCCCTCGTCGCGGCGGCGTGCGGCAACGCAAAGGCCACGGTGACCCATGCCGGCAACAACGAGGGAGTGAGCGGGTCGCGCATCGTCGTCGGTGGCGTCGCCTCTTTGACGGGGCCGATCACGGCAGCCTTCGCGCCCATCTTCGACGGGGTGAACGCGTATTTGGACATGGTCAACGCGAAGGGCGGCGTGAACGGCCGCAAGATCGACTTCGCCTACCCGCTCGACGACGGGTCGAGCCCGTCCCAGGACACAGACCAGGTGCGCACGCTCGTCGGACAGGACCATGTCTTCGCAGTCCTCGGCGTCGGCACGCCGACCTTTGCCGGGGCGAGCTATCTCGCTGCCAACGACGTCCCGACCTTCGGGTATACGGTCAGCACCCAGTGGGCGGCGGGACCGAGCCTTTTCGGGTCGGAGGGCTCCTACCTGGCCTTCACCCGCCCCGGCCCGGAGCCCGCCTACCTTGCCGAGCAGCTCCACGCCAAGGCGGTCGGCATCCTCGCCTACAACGTCAGCGGGTCATCGCAGGGCTGTGAGGGAGTCGCCTATGAGATGAGAAAGTTCCACATACCGGTCGTCTACGAGGACACCTCCATTCCGGCCCCGCCTGTCGACCTCACCGCTGACGTCAACCGGATGAAGTCCGCAGGCGTTGACCTTGTAGCCAGCTGCATGGACCTTTCCGGCAACATCTTGCTCTCTCGCACCATGCACCAGGACGGCATGGGCGCGGTGGCCCAGTACTGGCTCAGCGGCTACGACGAGTCCGCCATCGCCAGCTACTCCTCGCTCATGCAGGGCGTCTACTTCCTCATCGGCCACGTCCCTTTCGAGTCGGCCTTACTCACGCCCGGAACGTACCCGGGGATGGACCTGTATCTGACCGAGCTCGCCAAGTACTTCCCGCACGAGCTGCCCGGGGAGGCCTCGCTCGCCGGATGGGTCGACGCTGACATGTTCGTGACGGGGCTGCGCCTTGTCGGGCGCGACGTCACCCGCACTGGGCTCGTCAAGGCCCTCAACGCCTTGACGGGTTTTACGGCCGACGGCATCGTCGCGCCGATCGACTGGCACTACGAGCACCGCTCCGTCGGACCGGTCGACTGCAACGTCTACGTGCGGGCGCTCGGCGGCCACTTCGTGCCCTTGTTCGGCTCGGCCCGAACCGTCTTCACCTGCTTCGAGGTGCCCCAGCCGGCCGGAGCCGCCCACGTGGACGTGATCGCGCCGCCGGCGGGCGTGCCCGGGACTTGAAGGAGCTGAGCACGGGGCCGGCGCTCGGATGACACAGTTCCTCAGCTATGCCCTCCCGGGGTTGCCCTATGGGTGCGTGTTCGCCCTCATGGCCGTCGGCCTCGTGCTCACCTACCAGACATCTGGGGTCTTCAACCTCGCCTACGGTGCCCAGGCGTACGCGTCGGCGCTGATCTTCTACGTCTGCGTCCACGCCGGCTGGCCGAACTGGGCCGCATTCGTGACCGCCGTCGTCCTCGTCGCGCCCGTCCTGGGGCTCGCAATGGACCGTTTCCTCTACAGGTTCATCCGCTCGGCCCCGGTGCTCGTCAAGCTGGTGAGCGCGCTAGGGATGCTGATCGCGATCCCGAGCGCCCTCCAGCTCGTCTTCGGTGGACAGCAACGCCTGGCGCCGCCGTCGTTGTGGCTACCACCCGGGTCGGTGTACTTCCACCTGGCGGGCGACGCCATCAACGGCACCGAACTCTCGACGGTCATCGTCACACTTGCCGTCGTGCTGCTGGCGTCGTTGATGTCGCACTTCACCCAGATCGGCCTGAGGATGCGGGCGATGGCCGAGAGCCCGCGGATGGTCGAGCTCGCCGGGATCAACTCCGAGCGCGTCGGGATCGCCATATGGGTGCTGTCCAGCTTCCTCGCCGGCCTCGCCGGGGTGCTGTTAGCGCCGTTGTTCGCCGACCTGCAGTCGCTGAACTTCACCGAACTGCTCATCGCCGCCATCGCGGCCGCTGCCCTCGGGAGCCTGACGAGCCTTCCCCTGGCCTTCTGGGGCGGGATCGGCCTCGGCGTCGTCCAGGAGCTCCTCGGCGGCTACCTCCCGAGCGGGAGCGTGCTGTCCTCAGGCCTGCGGCCGGCCCTTCCCTTCGTGGTGCTGATCGGACTGCTGCTGGCCCTGCCAGGGCTTCGCGAACGGTGGTTCCACGACGACCCGCTCGCGGCCTGCGACCCGCCGCCCCCGCCGATGGCGACAACGATCGCTGGAGGAAGCTTCGGGGGAGCCTTGCGCGTCGCCCGCTGGGCCGTGCTGGCGGTGTCCTTCGTCTCGTGCCTGACCTGGGTGCCGGGCAACTGGACCTTTACGCTCACCCAGGGGCTCGCGTACTCGATCGTATTTCTGTCCATCGTGCTGCTGACGGGGATGAGCGGCCAGATCTCCCTTTGCCAGGCATCTTTCGCGGGCATCGGGGCGTTTACCTGCGCCCAGCTCGCGAGCCACTTCGGAGCCTCGGTCCTGCTCGGCATAGTGGCCGGGGGCGCCGTTGCAGCCCTGGTCGGGGTGGTGGTGGCCCTGCCCGCGCTGCGCCTCGGGGGACTTGCCCTGGCGCTCGCGACCCTCGCGTTCGGCCTTCTGGCCGACAACGTCGGCTTCCAGTTCTCCTGGTCGGGGAACGGCGACTCGGGCGTCAACGTCCCGCGCCCGCAGATCGGCTCGCTCAGCTTCGCGAGCGGAAAGGCCTTCTTCGTCCTGGCTTTTGCCGTCCTAGTGGTCTGCTCGCTCGTCGTGCTCGCCATACGCCGGGGCACGACGGGACGCGAGCTCGCGGCGATGCGGGGGAGCGAACTCGCAGCCGCGTCCATCGGCACGAACCTGGCCAAATTGAAGATCACGGTCTTCGCGCTCGCGGCGGGGCTCGCGGGCGTGGGCGGGGCGCTGTACGGCTCCTTGCAGGGGACCGTCTCGCCGAACGACTTCAACTCACTCCTGTCGCTCGTGTTCATGGTCGTCGTCGTGACGACGGGGGTCTACACCGTGGAAGGCGCGATCCAAGCGGGCATGGCCTATGTGATCCTCTACCAGCTGCTCGACTACCTTCCGTCGCAGTGGCGCAACCTCTTCCCGATCCTGTTCGGGCTCGGGGCGGTCACCTACGCGCTTCATCCCGAAGGGGTCGTGGAATGGCAGAAACGGCGCGCCGTCGAGCTCGCCGTCGCCGTGCGCAAGCACCCCGAGGCGGTCGGCTGAGATGTCCCTCATCGAGGCCCGCGCGATAACCAAGCACTTCGGCGGCATCGTCGCCCTCGACGACGTCTCGATCGCCCTCGAGCGCGGTGAGGCCGTCGCTCTCGTAGGCCCGAACGGGGCCGGGAAGACGACCCTTTTCGATTGCCTGAACGGGGTCCGCCACTACGAGTCGGGAGAGGTCCGCTTCGAGGGACGCCGGATCGACCGCCTGCCGGTCTACGAGCGTGCCCGGCTCGGCATCGGCCGGACATTTCAACGCCTCGAGCTCTTCGCCGGCATGAGCGCCCGCGAGCACCTGATGGTCGCAGAGCGGGTCCACCGCGGCGACGGCCGGCTCTTAAAGGACCTGACCGGCAGGGCGAAGGCGAAGGCGCCCGTTGCACGCGTCGAGGAACTCCTCGACGAGCTCGGTCTTCTGGAGGTGGCCGACGACCCGATCGAGTCGCTCAGCCAGGGCCACGGCAGGCTCGTCGAGCTGGGGCGCGCGCTCGTGCAAGATCCCCTCTTGGTGCTTTTGGACGAGCCTTCCTCGGGCCTCGACACGCGCGAGACCGCCGAGTTCGCGGCGGTGCTGACGGCGCTGCGGGACCGACAGGCGACGGCGATCCTGCTCGTGGAGCACGACTTGGACCTCGTCCGGCGCGTCGTCGAGCGGATCTATGTGCTCGACTTCGGCAAGCTCATCGCCTCCGGGCCGGTAGAGGAGGCGCTCGCCGACGAGGAGGTCCGGCGGGCTTATCTCGGGGACCTCCAGTGACCAAGCCGGGCGGGGCACGCTCAGGCACGACAGATCCTCCGGCCACGGTGACGCCGCCGGCGCTGGAGCTCCGGAGCATCTCGGCTTCCTACGGCCGGTTCCGGGCGCTCTTCGGCGTCTCGATGTCGGTCCCACAGGGCTCGGTCACAGCGCTCGTGGGCCCGAACGGCGCCGGCAAGTCCACGATCGCCCGCGTGGTGACCGGGCTCGTTCCCGTCTCCGCGGGCAGGATCTTGTTCTCGGGTGAGGACGTCACCGGCCTTGCGACCTGGCGGCTCGTACGCCGCGGCGTCGCGCACGCCCCGGAGGGGCGCTCGGTCTTTGCGACATTGGACGTCGAGGACAACCTCCGCCTCACTTTCATTCGTGCCCTCGGCCGCAAGGGTGCAGGCGAGGCCCTCGAACGCGCCTTCGGCCGCTTCCCCCGCCTCGCTGAGCGGCGCCGCCAGCTCGCCGGCACGCTGTCGGGGGGCGAGCAGCGCATGTTGGCGCTCGCCCGTGTGCTCGCGGTGCCACCGAAGCTTCTCGTCGTCGACGAGCTTTCACTGGGGCTCGCGCCCCGTGTGGTGGACGACGTCTACCGGGCGCTGAGAGAGATACGCGACGCCGGCACGTCGTTGCTCGTTATCGAGCAGCAGCTGCCCCGGGCCCTCGAGCTCGCGGAGCAACTGGTCTTGATGCGCAAGGGCGAGGTCGTCGCGGCCGGCCCGGTCGGCGACCTCGGTGACCTGGCCCGGCAGTTGCTGCCCGAGGCCGACGAAGGCCGCTAGCGCGCCCCGCTAGCAGCCCGGCGGTACCTTCCCGGAGTTCTCGAGCTCCAACAGCACGCAGATCGTCAGCTTGGCCACGACCCACTTCGAGTGCTGGTAGACGGCAAGGCCTTCGGTGTAATGGAGCACGACCGCGTGCTGGGGACTCAAGATCTCATAGGTCACCTTGGCACAGGGGCTCGGGAGGAACTCGTTTTTGCAGGGTGCACCTTGCTCGACGACGACCTTGCTTACAGACGCCCCTCCGGCGGCCGCCGCAAGAGGGCTCTTGAGCGCGGTTTTCATGGCCGAGGCGAGCTGCGAGCCGTCCTGGATCACGGCGAGCTTGGGCGCGAGGGCCGGGTTCGCCAGATCGAACAGCACCGAGTAGGCATGTTCCACCGCCGCGGTGGATTGGGCTACCGACGGCAGCGTCGTCGTGGTGGTCGTCGTCGGAGGCACGCTCGTGGAGCTGCAGGCGCCGAGGCCTATCGCGATCATCGCCGCGGTGAGGATCCCGACGACGCGCGTGCGCGTCCTGTTATTTGGCACGCGGGGAGTCTAAGGCTGCGACCTGGCCTTTGTCGTGATCGGCCGTAGGCCGGCCCGCCGAGGCAGTTTCGTGGGGGTGCAGATCGCCCGGTACGCTGCGGTGAAGTGAGCATCTCGACCAAACGCGGCGACGACGGCACCACGGGCCTGCTCTACGGCGGCCGCGCCAGGAAGGACTCGGCCCGTATCGAGACCCTCGGTGCCATCGACGAGGCGCAGGCGTCCCTTGGACTGGCGAGAGCGGAGGCACGCGCCGAGGCCGGCGCGGGCGCACTCGACGAGGAGCTCGCGGGCCTCGAGCGCGGGCTTTGGGTCCTTATGGCAGAGGTGGCCACCGCCCCCCGCAACCGGCCCAAGTTGTCCGCGGGCGTGACGCTCGTCAGCGCCGAGATGGTCGAAGACTTGGGCCGGCGCGTGATCGGGCTTGAGAGCCGCGCTGAGGCACCGTCCGAGTTCGTCGTCCCCGGGCAAGGCCGCACCAGCGCGGCCCTCGACCTCGCCCGCACCGTCGTGCGCCGGGCCGAGCGCCACGCCGTCGCCCTCGGCCTCGGGGACGGCTCGCAGGTCGTGCCCTACCTGAACCGCCTCTCTGACCTGTGCTGGCTGCTGGCGCGCTCGTCCGAGCGGGAACACCTCACGGCTCGCGCTAAAGGTGTGCGAGCCCCCCGAGCAAAGGAATGATGGCTGTCATGCGCTTGCCGTTGAGCTTGCAGACCGAAGTTTCCGATTCCACCCCCGACGGCCTCGATGCCCTCGGCTGGTGCGCATTGGAAGGCCTGACGACTGCGAGGCCCGGTTTCGAGCTCGACGTCGCCTGGTGCGAGAAGAGGCACTTTCGGGCCAAGACTGGCGAGACGCTCGTCACTTCCGGGGCAGGCGGCCGTGTCGAGGTCGTCCTCGGCCTCGGCGAGGCTTCGCAGGTCGGGACGACAAGACTGCGACAAGCAGGCGCCAGCTTCGCCCGCGCCAGTGGGGAGGCGCGGAGCATCGCCTTGGACCTGACGGGGATAACGGCTCTGGGTCTCGGCGCGGGACAAGCTGTCGAGGCTGCGATCGAGGGCTTCTGGGGAGCGCGCTACCGCTACACGCGCTATCACGCCGGGGATCCTGACCCCCTCGAGTCGCTCATGGTGATCGTCAGCACCGACGACCTCGCCGCGGCCGAGACCGGCCTCGAGCGTGGCCGCGTCATCGCCGACGCGACATGGCTCGCGCGGGACTTGTCCAATGAGCCGGCGGGTGCCCTCACACCCGTGCACCTCGCCGAGGTGGCCGTCGCGCTGGCAGAGCGCGAAGGGCTCCAGGCGACGATCCTCGACGAGGAGGCGATAGTCGCCGCCGGCTTGGGCGGCCTGCTCGGCGTCGCCGCCGGCTCGGTTCAGCCCCCGCGCCTGATCAAGCTCGTGTACGAGCCGTCGGCCGAGCAGGCCCAGAAGAGGCCGGACGGGTCCATCCCGACCGTCGCCCTCGTCGGCAAGGGCATCACCTTCGACTCAGGCGGCCTGACGCTCAAGAGTTTCGAGGCCATGTTGGCGATGAAGACCGACATGAGCGGAGCCGCCGATGTCATCGCGACCCTCGGGGTCTGCCGGGCGCTCGGTGTCGGTGTCCGCGTCGTCGCGTTCGCCCCGACGACCGAGAACATGCCCGGCGGGCGGGCGGTCAAGCCAGGTGACGTCTTGAAGATCCGCAACGGCAAGACCATTGAGGTCCTCAACACCGACTGCGAGGGCCGCCTCGTCCTCGCTGACGGGCTTTCGCTCGCTGTCGAGGAGGAGCCGGACGCGATCGTCGACCTGGCGACGCTGACAGGTGCGTGCGTCACGGCTCTCGGGCCTAGGATCGCCGGCCTCATGGGAAACGACGACCGCCTCATCTCTGCGCTCCGGGCCGCCTCTGAGCGTGCCGGCGAGCCGATTTGGTCGCTTCCTCTCCCCGAGGCCTACCGGGCAGACATCGACTCTGAGGTCGCGGACATGAAGAACCACTCCAAGCGCGGGGGAGGCACTCTCACGGCCGGCCTCTTGCTGCAGGAGTTCGTCGCGGACCGGCCCTGGGCGCATCTGGACATCGCCGGCCCCTCGCGTTCAGACGAGGACTCGGGCGAGTTCCGCAAGGGCGCGACCGGCTTCGGCGTCCGCACCCTGATCGAGTTCCTCTGTACCTACGAGCCTTTGAGTTCACCCGCGGCGGGAGCCGTCGGGGGGAAGGTGATTCCATGACAACTGAAGACGAGACCGACCGCGACGCGCCGCAAGCTGCGGCGCCATCGGCGGAGACGACCGCATCCGAGGCGCCCCCTGTGCCTTTGACTGAGGCGCTCGCGCCCACGGCCGAAGAGGCCATGGCGGTGTCGCCTCCCACAAGTGCTGAGGCGGACGAGGCGCAGGCCGAGGCCGTGGCGCCCCCGAGGAAGCTCCAAGCGCCCAGAGGTACGGCTCGGCCCGCAGGCGGTCTCGCGCCGCGCACGCCGCGACAGCACGTCGCGGCCCGGCCGACGGTGCGCAAAGCCCCGGCGGCATCGGCTCAAGAGGCGACGGCCTCGATCGCGCCAGTGGCGCCGGTGCGACCGACGACGCTCGCGATCGACATAGGCGGCACAGGGCTCAAGGCCTCGGTCCTGGACGCGGCGGGAAAGCTCGTGGCGGACCGGGTCCGTGTCCATACGCCTTACCCGTGTACGAGCAAGGCGCTCGTCGAGGCGCTCGCGACTCTCGTCGCGCCCCTGCCCGCCTTCGAGCGCGTGTCGGTCGGCTTTCCCGGCGTGGTGCGCAAGGGCATAGTCCTTACGGCGCCGCACTTTGTGACGAAGACCGGGGTCCCGGGCGAGCCACCAGTGCCAAAGCTCCTGGCGGCCTGGACCGGCTTCGACATGGCCTCGGTGCTGAGCTCGCGATTTGGACGTCCCGTGCGCGTCTGCAATGACGCCGACCTGCAGGGCCTTGACGTCGTGAGCGGCTCCGGGCTCGAGTTCGTCGTCACGCTCGGAACCGGTGTCGGTACGGCGCTGTTCCTCGACGGGAAGCTGGCCCCGCATCTCGAGCTGGCCCATCACCCCTTCCGGCGGGGCCAGACCTACGACGAGCAGCTCGGCGACACGCCCCTTAGACGCATTGGCGCCAAGAAGTGGCGCAAACGGCTCGATGAGGCCATTGTCAACTTCCACGGACTGTTGAACTACGACAAGCTCTACATCGGAGGCGGCAACGCCCGGCTCCTGGTCGGCCACGTGGACCCGTCTGTGACAATCGTCGACAACCTCGCCGGGATCCTCGGCGGCATAAAGCTCTGGGAGATCGATGAGTGAACTCGGGGCGCCCGGTCCGGCCCTAGTGCCTTAGCCCACCCCTGCGCACTGCGCCCCTAGGGCTGGGAGCAGGTAGCGCAGCGGCACGCGGCTCGACTCGCTCAAGGTCGCCTCGAGCGCCTGCCATGTCGTGTCCTCGCCGGCCGCGACAGCGGCGAGCGGCACGGCCGCGCGGATCTGGTCGAGCGCCTCGGCCTGCAGACGGGCGGCCTGGGCCGGGGACGAGGCCGTCTTTTGCGCGGCCGTGATGCCGCGCTCGACATGGGCGCAGGCCTGGCTGGCGAGCGCGTCTGAGTCCTGGCTCGAACAGCCGGCAAGGGCGCCGCCGAAGACGACCGCGAGGAGCAGGCAGGATGCGACCAGACGTGGCCGCGACAAGCTATTCTCCCAGCCAGAGGGGCGCGTTGTCCAGGAAGAACCGCGTCACCGCAAGCGCCCTGTCGAAGGTGTCGCAGAGCAGCTCCTCGCCGGCGAGCACCCGCGCGAGCGACACCTGCTGACGGGCGACGATGGTGAGGCGTCGGACGGGGGCGTCGGTCACCGAGCCGAACGAGTCCGTCGCCGAGATCTCGAGCGGCAGCTCGACCCCACCGACCCCTGCGAGGTCGATGGCGAGGCGAAGCAGGTCCGGTCCCTTCGGCAGCGGCGGCACGCCCCAGTTGAAGGTGAGCGGGAAGAACCACTTGTCCGGGGGGTCCTCGTCCTCCGGCAGCGCGACGACGGCGTCCTCGAAGTCGAGCAGGACGCGGGGCTCGACCTCGAGGGCGAGGTGGAGGTCTATCGGGCCGCCGCAGCCCTCCTCGGGGTGCAGGTCGACCTCCCAGAACTGGCGGAGGGAGTACGTCTCGACGAAGTGCCGTTCGTCGTGCACGTGGAACTTGTGGTCGACCGCATGGTCCTTGAGTTCGGCCACATAACCAGCTACGTCTATAACGGCCATTCGGCAGGCAAGTGTAGGCGAGCGACCGGCCGGGAGCGGCCACGCTAGGTTCACTGCTGTGGACCGAACCGAGCTGTTGGGAGTCCTCGGAGAGGCCGCCGAGGCAGTTGCGGACTCGCTCAGCAACCTCGCCGACTGGGGCCTTGCGGGCACGCGACCGGGACAGTACCGGTCCGACCTCGTTGCAGACGAGGTCGCGGTCGCGGTTCTTGGCGCGGCTGGCCTCGGGATCTTGTCCGAAGAGTCTGGCTTCAGCGAGGGGGCATTGGACAAGCCCCTGCTCGCTGTGTTGGACCCGGTCGACGGCTCCACGAACGCTTCGCGCCGGATCCCGTGGTTCGCCACCAGCATCTGCGTTCTCGACGAGAAGGGCCCGCTTGCCGCGTTGGTCGTCAACCAGGCGACCCGCACCCGCTATGAGGCGGTGCGGGGCGCCGGCGCGACGCGCGACGGCGAGCCGATCACGCCCTCGCAGAAAGAGACGCTGAAGCGTTCACTCGTCGGGTTGTCGGGCTACCCGCCCCAGTACCTCGGCTGGCGGCAGTACCGGGCGCTCGGGGCAGCCGCGCTGGACCTGTGCGCGGTCGCGGATGGGACGCTTGACGGCTACATCGACTGCATGCGCGACGCCCATGGGTGCTGGGACTACCTAGGTGGCCTGCTCGTTTGCACAGAGGCCGGCGCGCACGTGGCCGACGCTGCCGGCCGCGAGCTCATCGTGCGGGATCTCACCGGCCGGCGCACGCCCGTCGCCGCGGGCAACGCGGCCTTGCTCGCGGAGCTCTTAGCCTCCCGCGCAACCTGGCGGCT
This sequence comes from Acidimicrobiales bacterium, assembly GCA_049523315.1. Lineage (GTDB taxonomy): Bacteria > Actinomycetota > Acidimicrobiia > Acidimicrobiales > Bog-793 > Fen-455. The sequence goes on from JBEKMZ010000001.1 coordinate 86,013, forward strand.
GTAGCCTCGATCCGAGATGTCCACGAGCGAGACCGAGCCCTCCGAAACCGACTCACCCGCGTCGTCGCCGGCGCCTCAGCTCTCGCTGCTGCTGGAGCTTCAAGACGACGACCTCGCGCTCGACCGCCTCGCCTATCGCCGCCGAGAGCTGCCCGAGCGGGCCGCGGTCAGCGAGCTCACCGCCAGTCGCGCCGAGCTGTCGGCGCGGATCAAAGAGACCGACGACCAGCGCGACAAGCTCGCTTCACAACTGACCGCACTCGACCAGCGCTCCGAGGCGGTCGGTGCCCGGGTCGCGACCATCGAGGAGCGACTGAGATCGGGACGGGCCGGCTCATACCGCGACGAGCAGGCGATGGGGGAGGAGGCGGCGTCGCTCGCGCGCCAACACCATGAGCTCGAGGATCAACAGCTCGAGCTCATGGAGGCCCTCGAGCCGCTCGAGGAGGAGCTCTCGGCTCTCAGGGCGAGCGCTTCCTCTCTCGGCGAGGAGCTGTCCCTCGCCAAAGAGCAGCTAGCCATCGCGGAGGTGGCCATCGACGATGAGGCCGAGAAGGTCCGTGCCGGGCGCGAGGAGCTGGCCGGGCGAGTCGCACCCGAGCTCGCAGCCTCCTACGAGCGGCTGCGGGCCAAGCTCGGCGGCATAGGAGCTGCACACGTCGTCGGGGGGGCCTGCAGCGGCTGTCACCTGCAGCTTCCGGCGGGTGAGCTGCACCGCTTGCGCCACTCCGCCCCCGACTCGGTCGTCTACTGCGACCAGTGCGGACGGATCCTCGTCTCGTGACGACGCGACGAACCGGCCTTTAGCAACTCGTGCTGCTCCTCGTCCGTCACGGCCAGAGCCGGGCCAACGCGGCGGGTCTCCTCGTCGGAAGGGCCGATTCTCCACTGACAGAGCTCGGCCGGCGCCAGGCGGACGCCCTTGGTGCGGCATTGGCCCCGACCATCACGACTGGATGCCGCATTCTTGCGAGCCCTCTCCAGCGCGCCGCGAAGACCGCGCAAGCGATCGCGGCCACTTGCAAGGGGTCGCCGGCTCCGTCGAGGGTGCGTCCGCTCGATGTCAGGCCAGGCGTGATCACCGACGCCAGATTCATCGAGCTCGACTACGGCGAGCTCGATGAGACCGCGGTTTCCGAGCTCCCAGCAGGTCTTTGGGAGCACTGGCGCGAGGACTTGACTTGGCGGCCGCCGGGGGGCGAGACCCTCTGGGAGGTACGGGCCAGGGTGAGCGCTGCCTGCGAGGAGCTCGCCGCCGAGGCAGGGCGCGGCGACGTCATCGTCGTGAGCCACCTGTCGCCCATCAAGGCGGCCGTGACCTGGGCGCTCGGCTCCGGGCCTGAGCTCTCGTGGCGCATGTCCCTCGGTGTCGCGTCCATCACTCGGATCGCGACCGACGGAGCACGCGGCCCCTCGCTCGTGAGCTTCAACGAGACGGCCCACCTCGCCGGCCTGGCTTGACAAGCCGGCACCCGGCCCCGGAGGCTCCCACCTAAAGCACGATTCTGGGGCCTCGGGAACTTGACCCAGAATGCGGGCTTAGCTCTGGGATGCCGAGACGTTCAAGACGCTGTCGTCATTACTGCTGAGTCCAACCTCGATCTTGCGGCTCTTTGCAGAGTCGGCGACCGGGACCGTCACGGTCAGGACGCCGTACTCGTAAGAGGCTGTGATGTTGTCGGCGTCCAGGCCCTCGCTGAGGAACAACCGCCGTGTGAAGCTTCCCTGGGGCCGCTCGGCCACCAGCACCTCGTCGCCGTCCTGGGGGGCCCAGGTGCGCTCTGCCTTGATCGAGAGCACGTTCCTCTCGATGGTCAGATCGAGGCTGGCGGGGTCGATCCCCGGAAGGTCGACCCGGACTATGAACTTCTCGCCCTTGCGGTAGACGTCGAGAGGCACCGAAGCCCTCGCATTCCACATCGGCTGCGTCAACCGATCGATCTCACGAAACGGATCGAATCGCATCATTTCCTTCGTATCTCCTTATTTAGCCATCATATCCTCTGACAGTATAACACTCAGCTTCTCTTACACAACCAATCACCTTTTTGGCCGGACCGATGTTCGAGCTCCGTCAGCGGCTCCGCACGGGTTTCGCCGACGTGAGAGAATGCCGACGGTGGTGGCGAGCTGACCGGGTGGCCGCGGCCGGTGCGGCGTTTCGGCGCCGCAACCGGCTGAGGAAGGTCGGGGCTCCACAGGGCAGGGTGCTGGCTAACGGCTAGTCGGGGCGACCCGCAGGACAGTGCCACAGAGAACAGACCGCCGATGGCACGGCTCGCCGTGTACAGGCAAGGGTGAAACGGTGCGGCAAGAGCGCACCAGCGGCCGGGGTGACCCGGCCGGCTAGGTAAACCCCACCCGGAGCAAGGCCAAACGTGGGACGGGCTGCCCGCCCAATGTCCCCAGGTAGGCCGCTTAGATGGATGGCCACCCCGCCTGCCGGCTTGCCGGCCGGGCGGACAGAACCCCGCCTATAGGCCGGCTCGCCACCACCTCCCGCCTGACCACCCTGCGAGAGCGAGGCTATTGGCTGGCGACTTCGACAGGATGCGGCGCGCGTTTCGGGATGGTCAAATCATCACCTCGAACGCGAAACTGCCCGTTGGCGACACCCACGATAGGAACGCAGCGGCCGTAATGGACACACGTCCCCCTCGTGTGTGGATGGGAACAAAAGGGGGCCGTGCACCCGCCTGAGTATCTCGCGTTCCCGCCGACCAGGGTGTTCACTTGGGACGACAAGCGGTCCTCTCAGCTTGTCCAACCTGGGATCGATCTGATGAAACTCAATGCAAACTCCGCGGAGGCGCTGGTGCTCGCCGATGACTTTCATAAATTGGTCGAGGTTGCGAAGCTCCCAAGAATTGGGCCGGTCGACTTGGAGGGCGGCTCGGTCGGGCAAGTCCTCAAGCAGTTAGTAACCGATGTCGCACAGTCGACCGTCGACGAAGCTTTCTCCCTGTTCGCGCTTGCGACGGCCGCACTTTGCATCCGCCTTGGCTACCTGGTCGTGGGGGCCGAGACCGGTGAATACCACGACATTCAGCCGGTCGCGGTCGCGGAGAGGCTCAGGAGTGTGAACGTCAAGTTCGACGTCGACTCGGGTCGGTACAGGGCCGTCTGGGGAAACGCGAAACGGCCCCGCCAACCCGAAGGCGAGCGGGACCGTCCGTGCCTGACCGAAAGGATACATACCGTGCGCCTTCTTGAATTCCGCGTGCGGCCGCTCCTGCTCGGCGCTGTACCCGATCGGGTCGAGCCCTGTGGAGCGCGTCGCCCGCCAGCCACTCAACCACGGTGAGTTGTCGGTCCAGAGTTCGATGCCGGCACCCACGATCGCGCCGAGCGCATCGTCCAGCTCGAACCAAAGCTCTGTCTCCGTGAAGGGCTGCGACCTGCTCGCCTTCAACTTATTAAGGAGTTCTGCTCCCGGTCGCGCCACCATGAGTAAGCCGCCGTCTTGATCGCGTCCTCCCGCTCGTCTGTCTGATTCCTCTCGCGGTTGGTGGCATCGAGTAGCGCTTCAACCCGACCGAGAAGCCCGGTCACGTCTGCCTGCCCGGCCTCGGTGCTCACGGTCAAGACGACGACGGTGTCGAGCTCGTTTCCGCGGGCTTCAACTTGCAGGTCGATTGGAGCGTCCCTGTTGAACAGGAGGCGCCAGACGGTGTCGGCGCCTTCAACCGTGAGACGTATGCGCATGTCGTCCCCGATCAATCCCTTCATGCGGTAGCACTCGGGTGCTTTCGCCAGCTTCGCTTCGGTCATGTTCGACCACCTCCGCTCGCCAGCCTGACACCTCGTCCAGCGCCTCGTCCGAGTAATACCCACAAGGTGGCAGAGCGTCTCGCGGAGCGGCACGACCTAGCGAGAAGACAAATCGAGGTCAGAGGTCATTCATGCGAGAACGGGCAGGTAGCGAGACTGGCCAGGACACACGCCCGCCTATTGGCCAGCTCGCTGCCACCGGCCGCCAGTCCGTCGCTGTGAGGCCTCCGCTCGATCCGCGAACTGACACCGCGCTGGGAATGTCCGCGAGGCCGCGGTCGCTTAACGACGGCGCGCGAAATACGCTCGCTGTCGTCGCTGGCTGACGGGTCAGCCCGACCGAGAAGGGGGACAACCGATGGTGGACGATATCCAGGATCCCCGGCGAACAGAACCGTCGTTTCTGCTTCAAGATCGCGAGATGCTCGAAGCATGGCTCGAGTTTCACCGCGTCACCTTGTTGTTTAAGTGCGAGGGATTGGACGACGAGCAACGCAAGCAGCGGCCGATCGTCACGTCAAAGTTGTCCCTGCACGGTCTGCTACGGCACATGGCGGAGGTCGAGCGCAACTGGTTTCGCCGTGTCTTGCTCTCACAGCCGGATACGCCGCCCATTTGGTACGACCCTGCCATCGACGACAGCGAGCTCGTTCCGCTCGACGATGCGAACTGGGAGGAAGACCTGGCCGCCTGGCGGGCCGAGTGCGCGGCCAGCCGTGATGCCGCTGCGCTCTACGCGCTGGATTACACGGGCCTTCGTCGCGGCCAGCCTTGCTCGCTCAGATGGATCTACGTCCACATGATCGAGGAGTACGCCCGGCACAACGGTCATGCGGACCTCATCCGGGAGCTACTTGATGGTGTGGTCGGATGGTGATGGCAAAGCCAGACATCATCGAGACGGTCCCAGGGTCCGATACCGGATTGAGCAAGTCTCCAGCCAGGCTTGATGCCTGACGTGTGCCCCTCGGTGAATGGGCCGGGCTTTCAACGGAGAGCCTCATGCGCACACGAGCCTCCAAGCCGGTGCGGCGCGAGGCCTCGTCACACGGCCAGCCTTTTCCGGCGGCGCTCGACCAACACCAGCACGACGAGCGCGACGCCGCCGAGCACAAACAGTTGTGGGTAGTCCGGGAAGCCCTTGTAGATAAAGCTGATCCTGTGAACGCCGGGGACGACGCGCGCGCCGACTAGCGCGGGGGCGACCATCTCGGTGGCGGCCGGGTGCCCGTCGACTAGGGCCTGCCAACCGGGATTGTAGGAAGTCGATAGGAGCACGACGCACGTTCGCGTCACCGAGACTGTCGCATCGAACGTGCTACCGGCAGGACCGGATGATTCGGAGAGCACCCGACCGGGAGCGCTGGACGCTCGGGTTTCATTGGGGAGCGTCCCTGGTGCGGGTCTTGTTGAGCCGTAGGCGACGGTCGGGTATACAGGATCTGTCGATGCCAGGCCGGCGAGGAAGGTGACTGAAAACGAGCCGAGGTCGCCCGATGTGGCTGCGACGCTGCCACGGGTGTCGACGAGCTGTACATAGCCGTCGCCGGGGATCTGCCAGAGCGCATAGTCGCCACGCTGCTCGACGAGGCGCGCTGGCACTGGCGGCTTCATGCCTCTCGGCAGGACCAACCAGCGGATCCCGAAGGCCGCGTAGTCGGCTGGGTTGTATTCGTCGAACTCCACCTCGGGATCGCTCATCAACGACGCCGTCCGGAGCGTGAAGCCCATCTCGTCGATGTCCTCGGCGGCGAGGTACTTGAAGACAGGCACCTCCCCAACCGTGAACTCGGCGCCCCAGTCGGCCGGGTCACCGGCGAAGGTCCGGCCACCACCCTCTTTCTCGATGGTGGCGACGAGGGCCCCGAGCTGAGCTGTGTGTGCACGGGACTGCTCCGAGACGAACGAGGCGTTGAGATCCGCCTGGCCGACGACGAACGACCAGGCGGGCACGAGTGCCGCGAGGGCGAGGCACGAGACAGCTGACCAGCTCGTGATTGCGCCGAGCCGCGTTTCGCCCTTGGTGCCTACGGCCCTCTTGGTGCGGGCGACCGCCCAGCTCGCCAGCTGGGCCGCACCGATCCCGGCGAGGAGCAGGCCGGCTAGCTGCACACCGACGATGAACCGGCGCAGGAATAGGTCCCTGGATCCGGGCAACAGGTCAACCACGGCCCCGAGTGTTGGACGTCCGAAGAAAAGCACCAGGCTGCACAAGAACACGAGGACGAGCGCCCGTGCTTGTCCTCGATCGACAGGTCCTGGACCGTCCGGCCGTCGCCAGGCAATGAGGCAGATCACGAGACCGAGGACGAACAACGGCGTGATCAGAAAGAGGTGGTGCCAGTCGAGGATGTTCCCTTCAAAAAGCGCGGAGAGGATTCGGCGGGCGCCGTAGGAGTTGGCGTCGGCGCCGCTCGGGCCGCTCTGGAGGAACTGGTTGACGGCCGCCCACTGGCCCTGGGCGACGAGAGGCACCACCACCCAGGCGGAGAGCGCGATGGCACCACCGGCGACGAGACAGGCGCGACCGAACCGGTGCGCGAATCCCGAGGGGCGCGCGAGGACGAACACGGCCACGGCGGCGAAGGCAAGGTAGCCGGTCTCGAAATGGAAGGCAGCAGTAGCCGCGACGAGCACCGCCGCAGGCACGACGAAGCGGCGCTCGTCGATGGCGCGCCATGAGAGCGCCCAGGCGAACGGCAGTGTCCACATCGCCCAGAGCTGGCTCCAAAGGCCGTACCCGCTCCACAGATAGCTGATCTGCTCGTAACCGACGCGCGTGAAGCTCGAGACGAATGGCGACAGCATCGCGGCCGCCACTGCCGCGCCACGGTGCAGGCCGAAGATGCGGGCGGCGCCGTAGATGCAGATCGGCCAGCAGCCGACGAGCAACCACGTGCTCAGCGTGAACGCCCGCCCGACCCCGACGGCCCAGGCCGCCAAGGCGGTCACGATCGCGCCGAGGCTCTGGTACTGGAGATACTGGGGCGTGCCGAGGTTGAGGAAGGGGAACCAGGAGTCGGGCGGGAAGTGGCCGGCACGGATCTTGGCGAGGGCGAAGCGAACCATCTCCTCGTGCACGGCCGAGTCGTTCAGGTAGGGGACCTGCACGAGCTCGGGGCGGAACAGGACCAGGGAGACGACGCACGTGCCCGCCACCAGGACGAGTGGAGCGAGACGGCGAGAGAGGCCCGAAGCTCTGTCGGTCTGCCGGCGCTCGCTTGCCCCCGCTGTCTCAGTTTGCTGGGACGTCTCCTCGGTCAAACACTCCACAATGCCTCAGTAGGCGACATGCGCGCGGCCCGGAGGGCGGGGAGAAGGCCTGCAACCGCACCGATCACGATCGCCGCCCCGAGGCCACCCGCCCAGCCGACGACGGGGATCACTATCGCCCAACCTTTCGTTGAGGCGTACACGGCCGTCGAGATGGCGCCTAGGAGCACCCCCAGGGCCCCTCCGAAAAGAGCAAGCAGGATCGCCTCGGAGAGAAACTGGGTGCGGATTGCGCCCTTGGTGGCACCAAGCGCCCGACGAAGGCCGATCTCGCTCCGGCGCTCGAGAACCGAGATCACCATGATGTTCGCCACTCCCACAGCCCCTACCAGGAGGGCAACCGCCCCCAGGCCCAGGAACAGTCCGTTCAGGGCCGCCTGGGCGTCTGCCTGGGCGACGAGGGCGGCGGAAGGCTGGCTCACGTCGACCTCGTTCGGGGACTCCGGGTTCGCGCTGGTGGCGAGCACGGAGTCGACGGCGTTGACCTGGCTCGTGAGGGCCCGGACATAGATCTCAGAAGGGTGCCCGTCGAAGTCGAGATAGGTCTTTGCGGCCTTGAAGCCGACAAGGACCTCGCTGTCGATCTCGGGCGTGAGCACGGCCGGCTTCAGGATCCCCGCCACGTAGAACCACATGTTGTCGAGCCAGACGCGCTCGCCTGAGTAGACCCGGTCGATGCCGAGGCGCTGGGCGGCGGCGGCCCCGAGGACGCAGACGGGCTCGGTGGCCGTCGCCGCGTTGAGGTACCGCCCGGCGGCGAGGCTCGTGCCGACATCGGAAGGGAGCCCGAGGCTCGAGGCATCGACGCTGAGGGCGTTGGTGTCGATGCTGGGGATGAGAGGACTGCGGAACACGTTCGCGTTCGTCGAGCCCGTGTACTGCACGGCGGTGACCGGTCCGATGCGCCCGATCATGCCCGGAGCGGCGATGGGAAGCTCGGCGGTCTGGCCGAACAGGCTCTGGCCGTTAGTCACAGTGAGCAGGTTCGTACCGAGACGGTTGATCTCGGCCAGCAGTCCCGCCTCAGAAGAGGACGAGAGCCCGAGCACGGCCACTATCGCCGCCACGCCGATGGCGATGCCGAGGGCCGACAGCCCGGCACGAAGCTTGCGGGTCCGCAGCCCCACCAGGGCTACGCGGGCGAGGTCCGACGGCCGGAGCTTGCCGGGTTGCAGGGAGACGGTCATCGCCACTGACCGATGCTGTCTTCAGGCGGCTGTGAGTGGCGCAGGGGGGCCGCGGGCGCCGCGCGCACCGTGTCGGCGACGACGTGCCCGTCCAAGAGCTCGATCTGGCGGGGGAGGCGAGAGGCTATCGCCCGCTCGTGAGTGATGATGACCATCGTCGTCCCCCGGTCGTGGAGCGACTGGAGCAGATCGAGGATCGACTGGCTGTTCACGCTGTCGAGGTTTCCAGTCGGCTCGTCGGCGAGCACGATCGCGGGACCGCCGACGACTGCGCGCGCGATTGCCACCCGTTGGCGCTCACCTCCTGACAGCTGCGTGGGGCGGGCGGAACTGCGCTGCGCGAGACCGACTTGCGAGAGGGCCGTGGCGGCGAGATCGCGGCGCTCCGCCTGCGCGATGCCCGAATAGAGGAGCCCGTCGGCGACGTTGTCGAGAACGCTCTCGTGCTCGGCGAGGAAGAACTGCTGGAAGACGAAGCCGATTCGCGTCGCCCGTAGCGCCGAGAGCTCGCGATCGGACATCTTGGCGACGTCGAGCCCGATGACACGGACCGTACCCGAGCTAGGGCGATCGAGCGTGCCCATGAGGTGGAGCAGCGTCGTCTTGCCCGAGCCCGAGGGGCCTACGATCGCGACGAGCTCTCCCTCCGCGACGGCAAAGCTCACACCTCGCAGCGCTGCGACGGGCGGCACGCTCGGATAGGTCTTGGTAACCTCCTCAAGCTCGAGCACCGGGTCGCCGTGGTTCCCGGGCAGCGACCGGACCGGCTCGGTCACGGGCGCGGTGGCGAGAGTGTCGTCAAGGGTCATAGCGCAGGCACGACCACGCGCTGGCCGGCGGCGACTCCGGGTCCATTCACCTGGACGAGCCCGTTGGCGTCGTCGAAGAGCCCGAGGCTCACCGCCACTAGGTGGTGGACCTTCCCCGGCCCGATCTCCTCGAGCGCGTACCCTCCCCCGGCAAGCGCAAGGAGGGCGTCCACGGGGACGACGAGGGCGTTGTTCACGCTGGCGTTGGTGATCGACACCTCGACCGGAGCCTGGTCGTAGTTGCCCGTCGCGGCCGGGTCGGTCGGGGTCACCAGCACGCTTATCGTCGCCGACGAGCCGCCGCCGGTGTTCCCGGCCCCCGAGCTGGAAGACGTGGCGACGGTTCCCACCGACGACACCACGCCCGGAGTCGTGTCGTTGTTGG
>JBEKMZ010000002.1:0-94930 GCA_049523315.1 Acidimicrobiales bacterium
ACCCACCTGATCTTCAGCACCGACAACTTCGTCGTGGGTGCTGTCCTCGGCACGGCCGCGGTCGCCTCGTACCAGGTCGCTCTGGGTCCCTCCTCCGCCTTGCAGAGCGCGGGCAACCAATTCGACGTCGTATCGCTCACAGCTGCCGCCTCGCTACGAGCTCAAGACGCGACGGAAGACCTCCGGAGACTGCTATTGGAAGCCACCCGCGTCGTCGCCGCAGTGGCGATGCCAGGAGTCGTTATGTTCGCCGTGTGGGGTCGACAGCTCCTCGCGCTCTGGGTCGGGCGCTCGTTCCAGACCTCGTACTGGACCCTAGTCGTCCTGTCAATCGGCTATCTGTTCGCCACCCTCACCGGCGCCGCGAGCCAAGTGATGCTCGCTCTCAACCGCTACAAGGTCATCGCCCTTGTCTCGACCGGGGAGGCGGCAATCAATCTCATTCTAAGTATCCTGCTCGCGAGGCGGATCGGGATCATCGGCGTGGCACTGGGCACGACGATCCCGCTCACGGTCATGGCCTTTTGTGTCTATATACCGTTCGCCTGCAGGCTCATAGGCCTTTCCTATGCCCGGTTGCTGCGTCGCCTGATCCTCCCTACGGCCGTGAATGCCGTCGCATTCGGCATCCTCCGGCTGGTGGCTGGAGGTTCGCACCTGTTCTCCAACCTCATCGTGCTCATCGGGGCTTGTGTCGGAGTCTTCGCCGTGTGCTTCAGTGCCTCATTCCTGCTCGACAAGAACGAGCGATCCACCTACATGGACATGCTCCGGCATTTGGCTCTAAAAGGGCGGACGTGAGAGCGCCACGGCTAATGACCGTGGTACGGAATTCATGGAATTGCGCTCCGCGAGACGTACGGTCCCGGAAACCCTCCAAGACCTCGATTCCGAAGCTGTGCTTTAGCGGCCTTTCAAGACTGTCTGCTTATAGGCGGCAAGAGAGCGTGGGTCCTCGGCAGGGTTGAGCGGGTAGATCTTCAAGTCCCCCGCGTCGAACCACGCCTCGTAGGCGATGTCATGACCGTCGATGAAGTCGGCCATGTGCACGACATAGTTTGCGTCGTCACCCTGGGTTGTTACCGTTCCCCACTCGGGGATGCCGAGCGGCTTGTGATGCTGCGCAGCGAAGGAGTACACCTCGTCTAGGCCCATCGGCTCGCTCGCGAGCGCTTGCCATCGGTCTGGAGAGCCAACAGCCGGCAATGGATAGCCGCTCTGGTCGTAGAAGCTGATGCCCACGATGTCGACGTACGCGTCGCCGGGGTAGAAGTCCGCAAGCGGAATATCGCGGTAGCCGGCATTGATGCTCCAGTCGAACAGGAAGTGCGCGCCGTGAACGGCCCGCATCGCTGCGACCTCCTGCGCGAAACATTGTCCCCAGAGCTTCCAGCTGGCGACCGTCGTCCCGAGGCTGTCGTTCTCCCAGTCACCGTTCATCTCGTGACCGAGGCGGATGATGGCGTAGCCAAAGCCTGCCCCGACCATCTTCGCTGCAAACTCCTCGGCGTAAGTATTGAAGTCGCCGGCCGCGCAGGCCGCGGTCCAGTTCGGATCGCTCGCCTCATCGTCAGGAATGAGATTCTGGGTGTCGATGAGCTGGTGATGGGTTGGGTCATCCGCCACCCACGTCTGAAACGGCGCGCCGGGGCTTTCGGCGATCCAGGGGTTCACCCACTCGGCCCACGTCTTGTCGACGTCGGTGAATGTCTCGATGCAGTTGTAGAGGTACCCCGTGTTCCTCTCGGCCTTGGTCAGGGTTGGACCAGGCTCGTCTGTGATGCAAGCGGCCTTGGAGTCAGCAGCCTGCACCAGCCCGGACGGACGGGCCGACGGGGCAGAGCCCCCCGACGTCGGCACTGTGGTCGTCGTCACAGCTGGCACGACTGGATTGTGCGGACGGGATCCACCAGCCGGCACGGGCAAAGTCGAGGTCGAGGTCGTCGTCTGAGCCACATACGTCGGCTGAAATGAGGTGCCGAGGTCTCTCCTGGAAAGGACGGTGCCCGCCGTCGCCATCGTAGCTCCGACGAGACAGGTCACCACGATCCTGGCCGTCAGGTGACTGGCTCTGCGCCTGTGCTTGCGCCTAGCCATCGGGCGGTGACTGGCTCTGCGCCTGTGCTTGCGCCTAGCCATCGGGCCTCCGAGACGGATCGACGTCACGCTTCCTAACACCCTGAGGCTACCTTCTCGAAGGTGACGCGATTCAGCGTCGAGCGGCTAACGCGTATAGGGGCACTGACCAGGGCATCCACGTATTGGTCGGCGACGGCATCCCAGTCGAACTCCTGGATCCAATTCTCTTCCGGCTTTGTGCCCGCGGATGCGTCTACAAGGGCCATCTCGATGCATCGGGCGAGAGCCGCCGGCGTTGGCTCGCAGAGGTATCCGCGGTCTGAGCGCGCCACTAAATGACGGGCCTGGTTGTCAGGGTGGGATGTGGTCACGACCCGGGTGCCGCACGCGAGTGCCTCGAGCGGCGCGATCCCAAAGCCTTCGCGAAGAGAGGGGAAGACGAAAACCTGGCTCGACTTCATTAGCGCGAAGACCTCGGCGTGGTCAGCGACGTCTGACCGGAGTCGAACCACGCCAGACAAACCACGCTCGGCGACCTGTTTCTCGAGACTGATCTTCTCGGGCCCATCCCCCACGATGAGCAGCCGGACGGGACGGTCGACGTTCACGAGAGCCAAAGCATCGATGAGCAGATCAACGCCCTTGTGCTTCAAGAGCCGGCCGACGAACAGAAGGTCGGCGGCTTCGTCAGCAGAGGCGGGCTGGACACCCCGAATGAGCTCGAGATCGACCGCCATGGGGATCACACGAACTGGTACTGAGTCGCCGACATAGGCACCCAGCCGGTCGGCCGTTCCGGGCGATAGAGCCAGGATCTGGTCCGGCAATCTCATCGCCATCCGCTCGATCAGCCAGGCGACCCGTCCGGAGACTGGTCCAAGATAGTTGCTCCAATACTCCAGGCCCCACACCTCGTTCCATGTGACGACAAGCGGCCGTCGCCTAAGCCTCGTCACCAGCCACAACGTGTAAAGCTGCAGGTAGGGCATGTGGTCGGCCTCGACGACATCGAACTGCTTGGTGATGAGCCTTAGACAGGCGAAGGCAAAGGCGACTGCTTCGAGCATCGACCTGCGAGTGCCGTGGTACAGGTCGAAAAGGGGACAGATGGCCTGATACTCGATGCCTTGCACCCGCGTCGTGATCGATCGCTCTGGCCACCAGTGCATGGTGTACACCTGAACGTCCACCGACCGTACAAAGCGAGGCAGAAGGTGGGCGTAGCGCATCTCCTTGCCGCCGCGGTGGTACGGATGGACGGCGTCTGAGACGACCGCAACCGATACCCTCGCCTTCGGGCTAGGCATTCAGGACTCGCCAGTCTCCCGGCTCACATGTCCATCGCGTTCGCGACCTCAGACAGCATCGCCGTCTCGGACAGCACTCCGACCGAGACGCGGGGAAGAATCGACTTGTCACGCATCCCGTAACGGGTGCGGCCCCGCAAGCGGACCTTGACCAGAACCTTGAGACAACCAAGAGCGTCCACGGCGCGGATCTTCTTGCCTTCCTCGCGCGAGCGCCCGACATAGCTCACGGGGACCTCGAAGGGACGAAAACCGCGACGAAGCAACTCAGCGCTCATCTCGGTGTCGAGTCCGAAGCCCTCTTCCCCGAGCGGCATGAGGCGTAGCAGCTGTAGCGGGAAGAGCTTCAAGCACGTGTGCAAGTCGCTGATCGCCGAGTCGAAGAGAATATTGGCTGCCGCCGTCATCAGCCGGTTTCCGATGAGGTTGGCGAAGGAGGGGAACAGCGCTCCGGCGCCGCGCACGCGAACTCCGTAGACAATCTCGGCTCGACCGCTCAGGATCGGGGCGATGAGCTTGGGAATATCGGCTGGGTCGTACTCGGAGTCCGCGTCGAACACGAGCAAATGCGTGCCGGTCGCTCTCGAGATGCCGGTGCGCACAGCCGCCCCCTTGCCCCGGTTGGTCTCGTGCCGAACATTCACGTGCCTGTGATGCCAGCTGGCCTGGAGCATCTCCGTGGTCCGATCGGTCGATCCGTCGTCCACGACGATGATCTCGAAATCTCCCGGAATCGCCTGCGCGATGAGAGCTTCGAGCACTTGGCGGATGGTGTGCTCCTCGTTGTACACGGGGACCACGATCGTCAACTTGAAAGGAACGGTGGCCCTCAGTTGCGGGTGCATGGTCGTCGGGGCCACGACGCTCTCATGTTCGGGCACCGGGACCAATGTCCTCGGACCAGCCGCAGGCCGTTCGATCCTTACTACCGCTGCGGGCGCCAGCCCGCCATCGTCCCCCACAAAATCCTCAATGGAAATCTGCGCTTCACCGGAGTGTGGTCCGCTGATACGACGAGCAGAGGAGGCCTTCCGTACGGCTTCGAATACGGGCACCCTGACGGAAGTCTCTCCATGTTCCGAACGAAGAAGTCGCTCGGATACATCCGGTGTCTCCGCAAGCGACAGGCTGTTCAGGTGACGACCATCCCCACAGCCGTCCGCGACACTTTCAGCATCAAGCTTGACGGCCTTGGCCTTACGACGGACAATCGGCAACCGCTCGCCCGCTACCCCCCTGTGTTGAAACAGGAGAAAACTCATTTCCCGCCCACTTTCCTCGCAGATTCCTGAATTACCGAGAGCGCAACGAGGACGGGTTCGCTACTCGCTCCGCCCAGCTCAAGCGACCATATGAGAGCTGGGATTCAACGCTTCCCTCGCAAACTTGATGTTGACACGAGACAAGGCTGATGTCAAGCGGCGGACCAAATGGCCTCGTCGGGCTCATTGATCTACTGGCTTATAGATATTGGAAAGCAGCGCCAATGAGATGAGTTTCAGTGCCCCTACACAGAAACGAGAACGCGTCCCCAACCCTGGACACCGCCCTGTCCCACGTGTGACAACGCACAATCGTTCCTGCACAACGCCCTTATATTTCGGGCCTTTCAAGCGCTCATCGTCGCCGAGCATCGTCGCTTCCAAACTGCAACTCCGTCCCCTCGCCGGGAGTTTAACGACGGCAACTCGACCGTTGACCCATCAGCGGGCCAGCGGATCACAGCGACGTCATCCCCCGTTTGCAAGATACCAATAACCCACAGAACAGTGGTGGACTCTCACTTGTATGAATCTCACCCTCGGTACCGAATTGACTACTCTGTGTGGCGTCAATAGCACTGTTACTCCTCCGAGCGGTTGATTGACCACTGTCCGCGAGAGCCGGTGAATCGAGGTCGTGGCCGAAGGCGCGACGATTTCGAAAACTGGTGCGCCCGGGCTCTAGAGCGGCCGCGGGGATGTCATAAGCTCAGTCGCCGTCCCACGCCGCCGTCGCGGTAAATGACTCGAAAAAGGATGATCTTCGACGTGATTCTGATTGGGCAGGGCTTGTCTCTGACGAGAACACCGACGAGGTGAGCGAGATCCCTCGGGCCAGGCTGGCGGAAGTCTCAATCGCGGTGGACGCGCGAGCCATCAGGCGACCGGGAATCGGGTTCCATACGTATCTTAAATCTGCGCTGCAATGCCTCTTGGAGACCCGCGCACGAGTCACACTTCTCACGAACTTTCCCACCGAGGAGTACGAAACGCCGTTCCCGGAAGTGGAGTGGGTCGGATTCGGAAGCCGACGGAACATCGTCTGGGATCAGTATGACCTCCCGAGATACCTACGTAAGAGAAAGTTCGACCTCTACTGGGCGCCGTCGAACAACGGGATTCCCTTCCTCCCTGTCAAAGGGACCTGGAGGATATCTACGACACACGATCTCGTGCCGTTGCGCCTTCCGAAGATGTACCTGTATCCCAAACCTCTTTTCGCCCTTCCCTACCTCGTGTGGACGAGCGCGGCGATGTTGCGTAGCGAAACTATCCTCACGGTCTCCGAGGCATCGGCCCGCGACATAGGGCGCATCTTCCGGCGCCGCGCAACAGTGATCCCTCCCGTATTCGCTGACCTGCCGAAATCTGTACCCAGGGGCGAACTGCCAGGAGCCATCAGCGGTAGGGCCTTCGTCGTCTACAACGGCGGGCTCGACCCCCGAAAGAACGTGCCCAACCTGCTGGCGGGATTTGCGATCGCCACAAGGCAATGGCCGGATCTTTGCCTTGCCCTGGTTGGAAACGGTTACGCGGGATTTGACACCGCGATAGAGCGTCTCGGCGTGTCCGAGAACGTCGTCCGTACCGGTTACGTCGACGACGAAACGCGATACGCCATCATTAAGGCGGCAGCCGGGCTGGCGTATCCATCCCTCTACGAAGGCTTCGGACTCCCCCTGCTCGAGGCGTTCGCCGCCGGGACGCCGGTCGTCACGGCTGCGAACAGCTCGCTTCCCGAGGTCGCTGGTGACGCTGCCATCTATGTCGACCCTCACGATCCGTCGTCGATCGCCCGCGGACTCGTCAAGTTACGAGACCCTGAAACTGTTGCGGAACTGCGCGCCAAGGGGTGGGCGCAACTTGCGCGCTACGACCCGGCGGTCTCAAGAGAGCGGCTGAAAGAAGCGTTCATGTCAGCTGCCCAGCGTCACGAGGAGCGCTCAAACCAACGACACCACTAGGCGTTTGTTCATTCGGCTCGGCGTGGAAACTGGGAGACCTCTCGCACAACCCGTTAGTGGTGCCTTCGGCTCACGCGGCGGGGTTGCCCTAAGAGCCTCGAATACGTCTCCAGGTGCAGACGGGCCACGGTGGGCCAGTCCATGGCATCCGCATACGCCTTTGCGGCGCGGCCCATTTCCGAACGGGCCCCGGCGGTCAAACGGGCGGCTCGTTCGAGAGTCTCTGCGAGGCTGCCTTCGTGGGGGTCATAGCGGAGCGCGCCTTCGTCCGGCACGTCGCGCAGTGCCTTGAGGTTTGGGATCAGCACTGGCAGCGCGAAGGATTGCGCTAGGAGAATCGAGGAGCTGTTGGTCACCGCGCGAAAAGGAAAGGCAGCAAAGTCGGCAGCCCCAAGGTATGTTGCCATCTCCTCGTCAGGTATGCGTTCGAGTCGGACGACCGCTCGCGCGCCGACGCGGCCCGCGAGATCCAGGAGTGTCGCGCGATAGCTGGCGTCGCCGCAGGCACCGGCGACGATGACCTTGACCGGACTGGAGGCAGGCAGACTCGCCGCGGCGTCCAAGAGTAAGTCCACCCCCTTGTAAGGCTCGATCTTGCCAATCAGGAGCACGGCGACGTCGCCTTCCCCGAGGCCGAGCTCGCTCCTCGCCTTCTTCCGCTCGAGCGTCCTCGGATAGGGCTCGGCGTAGGAGCCGAACGGAATCACCGTCACGTTGGCCGCTCCAAGCTCTCGCAGCTCGGCGGCGCTCGAGTTCGACAATGCAATGACTGTGGCCGCCCACCCGATGAGGTACCGGCGCGCTAGGTAGTCGTCAGAGAACACCTGGCTATGCGGGAGTAGGTCATGCGCCGTCCAAACGACCCGGTAACCGAGGGCTCCTGCCGACCAGAGGTAGAACCGGAACCACCACTGCATGACCAAGCGGGCAACCTGCGCCTGGCGAGCCCACGGCAACGAGAAGTGGAACACCCAGTGGATGTGCAGGATGCGGTAGCCGTGGAGACGGTGCCAGGCCAACATCACGGGAGCAGCGAGCAGGTTGAACGTCTGAGATCCGCTCGGCCCCTCCGTGAAAAGGACCTCGGCTCCCGCGGCCCTGAGTTCGTCGTAGAGAAGCCGCTGGTAGGGGTTCTCGTCCTTCGGCGTGACGAGGACGCGGACGGGGGCGCTCACTGAGAGAGCCCGACCACCTCTGCGAGGACGCCCGCGCCCAGGAGGAGGTGATCGAGGAGAACGAGCAGTGGGGCGGTTTCGCGGCGTGCGCGCCAAAGAGGGATAAGGAGCAAGAGGGGGTAGGCGCGGTATTTGAACGTCAACGGCGTACCGAGCAGGAAGAGCGGGTAGACGACTGCCACGGGGTAGTCCCGCAGAGCTGCCTTGAGGCGCCGGGGGTGCTTGCGGAGAAGGCGCGCCCATCCTATGCCGTAGGCGAAGGATCGCCTCATCTGTCGTCTCGTGTCTCCCCATTCGTGCACGACAACCGAATCCCCGACCCAACGCAGCCGGTACCCGGAGTCGTTCAGCCGCCACGTGAAGTCGATGTCCTCGCCAGCTGCGAACGACTCGTCGAATCCGCCGATGGCGTCGAACGAGTCACGCCGGAAGGCGATGTTGATCGTCGGAGCGGCTGGGACGTAGCGCTCGGTTGCGTGACCCCACGAGTTGGAGCCCGAGTAGATGTTGCGACCCTGCGCCCGCGCCGGACCGCAGGTTACCCACTCCCCTTCGTCCAAGATGGGTGCCAGGAGACGACTAAGCCAGTTCGGCCGCGGAATACAACCACAATCGATGAAGACGATCACATCGCCTCTCGCGCGAGCAACTCCTAGGTTGCGCTGATGCGCGATCGTCACTCTCACCCCTTCGGGCTGCTCGTAATCGTGCCATTCGACCCAGGGGTGGTCGACCCGCACGTAGTCGAGACGCCGCTGAGAGGCGTCCACGACCACAACCTCGTCTAGGAGGTCCGGCACGAACGTCTCGACGGAATCGAGCGTGTCCGCGAGGCCCGGCTCGTCCTTACTGACGATGACCAAAGAGACCTTCATGAGCCTGCACAGTATCTCCGCTGCCCGTCGCGGCCGCGGCCGGGGACTGACCGCCTCATCGTTGTATCGCCCTCCGGGCGAAAGTTCGCAGCAGGTCAGTGCGCAACAGCTTCAAGCACCTTTGCCGCGTGACCGTCGGCGCGCACGTTGTACCAGACGCGCTCGATCCTTTGATCCGGACCGACGAGAAACGTCGAACGGATGACGCCCACCGTCTTGCGCCCGTAGAGCGTCTTCGGCCCAAAGGCGCCGTAAAGAGCCATCACCTCGTGGTTCGGATCGCTCAGGAGAGTGATCTTGAGGTCGTACTTCGCCCGGAACCTCTGGTGCTTGGTGCCGCCATCGGGCGAGATGCCCAGCACCGCGACACCAGAGGCCGCGTACTGGTCGACGAGGTCACTGAACTGGCAGGCTTCTTTGGTGCAACCGGGCGTGTCATCGGCCGGATAGAAGTACACCACGACGCGGCGACCCGCGAAGTCGTCGAGAGAGACGACCGTGCCGTCTTGATCGGGCAGGGTGAATGCGGGGGCGGTGTCGCCAGCAGCCAGAGTTGTCATGGCGAACATGATCGCACCACCCGCTATGAACGTGGGGCGCCGTTCCCGCCGGTAGCCTTGTCGGCGACAGCGAGGAACTACATGACAACTGATACGGAGATCGGGACCACATTTTCCGATCTCGGGGTGGCGCCGGAATTGGTCGAGGCGCTGGAGAGCCAGGGGATCAGACGGCCATTTCCCGTTCAGGCGCTCACGATCGAAGACGCTCTGGCGGGTCGTGACGTTTGCGGAAAGGCGAAGACCGGCTCTGGAAAGACGCTCGCGTTCGGCTTGCCGATGCTCATGAGGACGCCTCGTGCGAGCGCCGGCGCCCCCGCTTCTCTCGTGCTGGTCCCCACGCGCGAGCTCGCAGTCCAAGTCGCCGAGGTGCTCGAGACGCTCGCGAAGACCGTCGACAGGCGGGTTCTTGCTGTCTACGGGGGCACGGACCTGGACCGCCAGACGCGCCAGCTCGCAGCGGGCACCGACATCGTCGTAGCCACGCCGGGACGCCTGATAGATCTTTCGGACCGTAAGGCGGTCAAGCTCAACAAGATCTCGACTCTCGTCGTCGACGAGGCCGACCGCATGGCGGACATGGGCTTCTTGCCACAGGTGGAATGGCTCCTGCGGCGGATGCCCGAGGCGCGCCAGACCTTGCTGTTCTCCGCGACCCTGGACTCGGCCGTCGACCAGGTCGTGCGCCGTCACCTGCGCGACCCGGTCCTGCACGAGGTGCAGGCCAAACAGGTCACCGTCGACGAGATGGAGCACCGCTTCTTGAAGGTGCACCAGCTCGACAAGGCGAAGGTGTGTGCGGCCATCGTCGCCGGCGCGACCAAGGCCCTGTGCTTTTGCCGCACGAAGCGGGGCGCTGACCGTCTCGTCGCCGACCTGCGACGCGAGGGGGTCAGAGCGGCGGCAATTCACGGTGACCTGCGCCAATCCGCCCGTGAGAAGGCGCTCGAGGACTTCGCCACCGGGAAACTGCCGGCGCTGGTCGCGACCGACGTCGCCGCCCGTGGCCTCGACATCGACAAGGTCGACGTCGTGGTCCACTACGACCCACCCGAGGACCACAAGGCATACCTGCACCGCTCCGGACGTACGGCCCGGGCTGGTGAGGGAGGCGTGGCCGTAACTTTGGTGCTGTGGGACCAGGAGCTCGCGATCGAGCGGCTGCAAAGGCGCATCGGGCTGCGGCTTCCAATCGTGGAGGTGTTCTCGAACGACGTCCGCCTCGCCAAGCTCGCCGACTGGACCCTCGGGCCCTCCGGGACGTGACGGACGACCGCCTGTACTTCCGGCGGCTGCTCGCCGGCAGCGACATCGCCATCGAGGACCCTGTCGCCCGTCAGATGCTCAACCTCGTGTACCTCGTCGGGGACCGAGCCAGCGGTGAGGCCGTCGTGGTCGACCCCGCCTATGCACCCGGCGAGATCATTGGAGTCCTCGAGGCCGACGGTATGCACCTCACCGGCGTGCTGGCCACCCATTACCACGCCGATCATGTCGGGGGTGACCTGGTCGGCAATCCGATCGCCGGCATCGCCGAGTTGTTGGAGCTAGTAGAGGTCCCCGTCCACGCCAACGAGCACGAGGTCCCCTGGATCGAGCGCACGACCGGAGTCGGGAGGGCCAATCTCGTTGGCCACGCGAACGGAGACGTCCTCGAGGTCGGCGAGGTCGGCATCCGCCTGCTTCACACGCCGGGCCACACTCCCGGGAGCCAGTGTTTCCTCGTCGGGGAACGCCTGGTGGCGGGCGACACGCTCTTCCTTCGGGGCTGCGGGCGCACCGACCTGCCGGGGAGCGATCCCGCAGCTATGTACGACAGCCTTTTCAACCGGCTCGCCCGGCTCCCCGACGACACCGTCGTGTACCCCGGCCACCTCTACTCGCCCGAGGAATCGGCCCTTCTCGGAGACACCAAGCGTACAAACCCGGTGCTGGCACCCCGCAGCGCAGAACGGTGGCTCGCGCTCTTCGGCGCTTAGCCCGCGAGTGGGACACCGCGGGCCGACTGCTCAGGCGACCTCACCCGGAGCGCCCCCGTCGGCGACGACGGGCAGCGCTGCCGCCCTCCACGCCTCCATACCGCCGGCAAGGTTGACCGCAGGCAGTCCGCGCTCTACCAGGGCTTCCGCCGCCCTGCCGGAGCGGCCCCCGGATCGGCAGATCATGATGAGCTTGCGGTCGCGCGGCAGCTCACTCACCCGGCCGCCGAGGTCGCCGAGTGGGATGTGAAGCGCCTGCGGAGCCCGACCCACGAGCCACTCCTCCGGCTCGCGGACATCGATCAGAACGGCGCCCCCGTCGAGTAAAGAAATGGCCGTTTCGGGCGATATCTGTTCGACACTCAAGGCCTCGTCCATGGAGATGGAACCTTAGCGGTGGGCAATTCGCATCCCGGTTACGGTCGAGTATTGCTAGTTAGTCAGTAGTATTCTGTTTCAATGAGAATCGCCGGAGCGACCAGAAGAGCCCAATCCATGACGGTCGTGACTTTCGACGCCCCCGGCCTAGGTGACCGCAGCTACCTCATCAGTGACGGCGAGGTGGCCGTCGTTGTAGACCCGCAAAGAGACACGTCTGGCTATCTTCAAGAGGCCGAGAAGCTCCAAGTCGCCATCACGGCTGTGCTCGAGACCCACATCCACAATGACTACGTGAGCGGTGGCCTCGCCCTCGCGCGGGCGACCGGTGCCACCTACGCGATCCCGGCCGGTGAGCCGGTGGCTTTCGCCGACGAGCGGCGCGCCCTCGACGGCGGCGACAGCTTCTTCGCGGGGCGGCTCGGGATCACGGCCATCGCCACAGCCGGCCACACCGACCACCACCTTGCCTACCTGGTCAGGATCGACGATCCCGACCAGGGCGACAGTGCCGGTGACAAGGTCGTGTGCACAGGGGGTTCCCTCCTCGTCAATGCCACCGGGCGGACCGACCTTCTCGGCCTTGCGCTCGCCGAGAAGCTGGCCCGCTCGCAGTGGCGTTCGGTCCGGAACCTGTTGACGACGCTCCCGGCCGAGACCCCGATCCTGCCCACGCACGGTTTCGGCAGCTTTTGCTCGGCGACTCCGACCTCGGGCGTCACCGCTGCGGGCGCGACGATCGGTCAGGAGCTCGCGCAGAACCCGGCTGCGCTGCTCGACGAGGAGGAGTTCGTCACCGCCGTGCTCTCGGAGCTGCCGCCGATCCCGGCGTACTACCGCCACATGGCTCCCTTGAACCGCAAGGGCGCGCCGGCTCCCCTGTTCCAATCTGTGCGCCTGCTCGACATCGAGGCCCTCGAAGCGGCTGTCGGCGGAGAGATATGGGTCGTCGATCTCCGCCAGAGAAGGGCGTTCGCAGGTGGGCATCTTCCGGGGAGCTTGAACCTCGAGCTCGGCTCGAACCTGACCACCTATCTCGGATGGCTCGTACCGTGGGAGAGCGAGATCGTCCTGCTGGCAGAAGACGAGGCTGGGCTCGCCCAGGCCCGGCGGCTGATCGCCCAGATCGGCCGGGATGAGCTGTACGGGGCAGCCTTCTGGGGACGCGACCGGGACCCTGGCCGGATCCTCAGCTACCCCGTGGCGAGCTTCTCCGATCTTGCCGCGGCCTGGAAAGACCGTGTCGGCTCCGAGCTGCAGGTGCTCGATGTCCGCCACCATCAAGAGTGGAGCGCCGGCCACATCGAAGGCGCGTCCCACAAGCCCGTGCAGGAGTTCGCCGCCGGCAAACCCGACCTCCCCGGAGGACAGATCTGGGTCCACTGTGGTGGGGGCTTTCGCGCAGCGGCGGCAGCGTCGCTCTTGTCGGGATGGGGCGCCTCTCCGGTCATGATCGACGACTCATGGGAAAACGCCCTGGTCTCGGGCCTGCCGATCACCAGAAATTAAGCCTTGCGCCGACGCAGCCCCAGCTGACATTCTCTCCAGCCCGGCACGATGACCTTGTAACCGCGCCCTGTAGTCAGATAGCCACTGATAGTGATATAACTTACCCCCATGACCACGCGCTCCACTACCAGCGCGCTTGCGCACCTCTACCGGCGCGCCGGCTTCGGCGCCACGCAGGCGGAGATCGATGCTGCCGCGAAGCTCGGCTACGACGTCGCCGTCGACAAGCTCATCGCGGGCCTCAGCGAGAAAGACGTAGCCGGTGACGCGCTCAAGCTGCCGACGCTGACTCCGCTCGCCCAGTCGAACATCCCGGGCTTTAACTACAACGACTACAACGAGTTCATAAACCTGTCGACATGGTGGATCGACAGGATGGTCATCACGGATACGCCCCTTCGGGAGAAGCTCACCCTGCTCATGCACGAGCAGTTCCCGACCTCGTACGCGAAGGTCGGCTATGCGGATCTCATGTACAACCAGAACCAGATCTTCCGGACGCTCGGCCCAGGCCCGTTCGACGTGCTCACCCAGGCGGTCTCGCAGGATCCGGCGATGTTGATCTGGCTGGACACCGGAACGGACCTCAAGGCCCACCCCAACGAGAACTTCGCCCGCGAGCTCATGGAACGCTTCACGATGGGCATCGGTAACTACAGCGAGCGCGACGTCCGCGAGGCGTCCCGTGCCTTCACAGGCTGGAGCCTCGACTACTTCTCGGGCGAGTTCTTCTTCAATGTCTATGACCACGACAAGGGCGAGAAGCACTACCTGGGTCACACGGGCCGATTCCAGGGCCAGGACATCGTCAACATCGCCACGCACACGGAAGCCTCGGCGCACTGGGTGGTCTCGCGTTTCTGGAGCTGGCTCGCCTACCCGGTGACGCCCAAGGATCCCGTGGTCCGAGAGCTCGCCGCTGCCTACAAGAAGGACCTCAACATGACGAACCTTCTTGAGGCCATCTTCCGCCATCCCCGTTTCTTGTCAACCGAG
This sequence comes from Acidimicrobiales bacterium, assembly GCA_049523315.1. GTDB lineage: Bacteria > Actinomycetota > Acidimicrobiia > Acidimicrobiales > Bog-793 > Fen-455. The sequence goes on from JBEKMZ010000002.1 coordinate 14,085, forward strand.
TCGTTCAACGGGCTCATCAAACAGCCGCTCGAATTCCTCGTGGGGACGCTGCGCCTCTTAGGTCTAAATACCCAGGCCTTCGGCGAGGGGGCCTTCATCTACCAGCTGGCCAACCTCGGTCAACAGCCCTTCGTCCCGTTCAACGTCGGCGGTTGGGGCCAGAACCAGTACTGGTTGTCCACCTCTGCGAGCAACTGTCAGCTCGCCCTCGCCTGGGCCGTCGCTCAGTACGCGGACCTCGCTGCGGTCGCCGACCTGAACGGGAACCCCGGTGCCCAGGTCGACGCCATAACAAAGATGCTCGCAATCGACGCCTGGTCGCCCAGGACCTATCAGGCGCTCTGGAAAATTGCCGACAGGGAGAGCCCGCAGAATGTGCTTGTAATGGCTCTGGTCTCCCCCGAATACCTAATGAACTGATCGGAGCCTTCATGTCGAGGTCGTTCACGAGACGCGACTTTCTTTCCGGCACAATCGGAGTCGGTGCGGCAGGCGCGTTGCACACAGCACTAGGCCCGGTCGCGTCGGTGACCGGGCCCGCCTCGGCGCGCAACGAGCGCGCCGTGGCCAAAGCGGCAACCGCCGCCGGCACGAGGGCCGTGTCGGCAAAGGACCGGACCCTCGTGCTGTGCACCTTGTACGGGGGCAATGACGGCCTCAACACCGTGGTGCCGTACGAGGATTCGACCTACCGCAGGTTGCGAGGCGGAGTTGCGATCGGCGAGGAAGAAGGGCAGCCGATCGGGACGGTCGACAACTTCAACCTCGGGCTGCACCCTTCGCTCGTCGGCATGAAGAGCCTGTGGGACGCCGGGCAGGTCGCCATCATCCTGGGCGTCGGCTACCCGAACCCGAACTACAGCCACTTCCAGTCGATGGAGATCATGATGTCCGCGGATCCCACCGGGGACGTGCCGAGCGGCTGGCTCGGACGCTGGCTGGACGCGACCGGCTCCAACCCGACGCGCGCCCTGTCAGTCGGCTCGCAGCTGCCGCAGGTCTTCGCCGGGGAGCGCCAGCAGGGCTCCACGGTCGCGGACTCGACGAATCCCGGCGACCAGCAGCCAGACGGGGACCCCTATTTCATGAGGTCCTACGCGGAATGCGAGCATGTCTTCCACCGCGAGAGCGAGCTTCAGGCCGCGATCGCGCAGACCGGCACGAACCTGCTCGTCGTGGGCGCCAAGGCCGCCTCGGCACTCACCTCGCAAAAGCCGATCGCCCAGGTCTCCAACAACGACGCCGAGGACATCGGCACCCAGTTCAGCGTGGTCGCCGAGCTGATCAAGGCGGGTCTTCCCACCAAGGCCTATGGCGTGAGCTCGAGCAGCTACGACACCCACGCCGGAGAGATCCAGGCCCAGGCGGAGCTGCTAACGCAGCTCGACGCTGGGGTCCAGAACTTCATGGCGGCCTTCCCGGAGGGCTCCGGTGGGCTCAGCCCGGTCATCCTCATCTACAGCGAGTTCGGCCGGCGCCCCGAGTCGAACGCGAGCGGAGGAACCGACCACGGCTCGGCAAGTGTCGCAATCGTCATCGGTCCGTCTGTGAAGGGCGGTTTCTACGGCGAGATGCAGAGCCTGAAAAGGCTGGACGACCTCGGCAACTTCCGGTACACGACCGACATCCGCCGCGTGTATGCGACAGTTTTGGCGGACGTCATGGGAGTCCACCCCGGCGACTTCGTCGGCCCTCACGCGCCGATGGGCTTCCTTCGCTGACAGCTAACGCCAAGCCGGCCTTGCGGCACCTCAGGCCAGGCGCGCGACGGCGAGCGCGGCGGCGAACATGACCGTGGACCACATGAGAGCTCTTAGCGCGCCCTCGAGCGGGGCGAGCAGGTAGGGGCGGTCGATGTTGTGTACCTCGCCGCTCGAGCTCGTCACGGTGCCTTCGACGCTCTCGGTCTTGCGTCGCAACGCTCTTGCGGGCGTGCTCAGTCGCCGTTGCGCGGCCGAGAGCCCGAAGGCCCCCAGCGCCGCCAGCACCGGGGCGAGCGCGAGGGTTTCGGTCTGGGCCACATAGGCCGTGAGGACGGGGAAAGCCCCCCAAGCGGCGGCAAAGCCGGCGTCGTTGTGCACAAGGCCACCGAGCAGCTCGGCGTTGTAGGCGATCAAGACGAGCGGGCCGACCACTATGAACGGCACGAGCACCCAACCCGTCTCTGTGACTCCGACGATGCCGAGGCCGACCGCGACGGCGAGGCCGGACGTCGCCGCCGCGACGAGATAGCCGGAGCGCAACCGGGTCCGAAGCGGGCGACCGTTCAGCTCGTCGAGGGCGTGGGCGGCGATCCCGACGGCGAAGAAGAACGCCAGCAGCGTGGCCAAAAGGCGCGTCGTGTTGACGTGCGGGGCCAGGCAGGCGCCGATGACCACATAGGACAGGTGCCAAGCCGTGTAAGGGGGATGCAGCACGAGCCACCAGTCACGCCAGCCGCCGGAGCCGGCGGCGTAAAAGGCGGGGGCTACCGTCTCGCTCGCGGGCGGGGTGGCGTCGCTCGCGGGCAGAGCGGCCTCGGCCTCGTCAGCCACCGGCTCGCCGGCCCCACATCACCAGTCCCCCACCGAGGCTCATCACCTTGGTGCCCACGTCCTCGAAACCGGCGTCGCGCCATGCCTCGACCGTGTCGGCCAGGGGATGCTCACGGTACAGCCTCGAGATGCTCGGTCCGAGGAAGCGACCTACCCGGTACCATTCCGGGCCTCCCGTGAGGAGGCCCGCGACCGGCAGCACCAGGCGCGTGTAGGCCCACCACCATGCTCGCCAGAAGGCGTTAGGGGGCACCATGAACTCGAGGCTGGCGACCACACCGCCAGGTTTCACGACACGGGCGAGCTCCTCGAGTGTGGCCCGCGAATCGTCCACGTAGCGGAACAGGTACGTAAAGGTGAGCGCGTCGAAGATGGCGTCGGGAAACGGGAGCGCCTCAGCCCGGCCGTTTACGAGCTGGACACGCCTTGTCCGGTGCGCCTGGGAGACATTGCGCTGGCCGACGGTGAGCATGCTCCGGGTGAGATCGACGCCCACGACATGGGCGCTCGTGCGGTCAACGAGCTGTAGCGCCACGCCGGCGGTCCCCGACGCCACGTCGAGCACCCGCCTCGGCGACGCCGGCACGATGCGGTCCACCATCGCCGCTCGCCACCTCGCGTTCTGCCCGAACGACAGCCACTCGGCAAGTCGGTCGTAACGGCGCGGAAGATCTGAAAAGAGGCGTTGCGCAAACTTGTTGCGATCGCCGGCGATGCGCAAGCTCATCGATTCCCCATGGTGGCCAAAGCCCGTACCGTAGGCCAAAAGCCCACCCAGGCGGGCGTCAATCAGGGGGCTGAAGCCTTATGCGGGCGAGTCGGAGCACGAACTGGCGGACGAAGTCGTCGGGCTCAGGCCAGGGGAACCCTGGCGTCGCCGTCTTGAGGCTCACGGTTCCGTGCAAGGCGACCCAGATCGCCGTGCTGTCGGCGACCGCATCGGTGCTCGCCGAGCGGCCAGCGGCGATACAGGCCGCGAGGGAGTCCACGAGGAGAGCGAAGCTCTCGGCTCCGAACTCGAGCACAGGCGAGCCTCCCGGTCCGAGGGCGACCGGCTTGCAGTAGTCCTGCCATGAGCGCGCGTCGCCAGGCCGGTGCTCGGAGAACAGGACCCTGTAGCGCGCGGGCCGCCGCAGCCCGAAGGCGACATAAGCCTCGCAACCTGTGGCCAGGCGCTCGACGGGGTCGTCGCCGGCAGCCGCGACCTCCTGCGAGATCGCCAGGGTCAGCTCGTCAAACACGCGCGCGACAACAGCCAGCATGATTTCGGACCGGTCCTGGAAATGGGCGTAAATAGAAGGAGCCGCGATGCCGATCTCACGGGCGACCGCCCGCAACGTCACGGCCTCATCGGTCCCTTCTCGCTCGATAAGCGCGATTGCGCCGGAGACGATGTCCTCGGTCAGGCGCGCGCCCTGCCCGCGAGCGTTGCGCTTGCGTTTGACGCCCTCGCGCGGCGCAGGGCCGATGCTTGCCCGGGTATTCGGCTCGGTTAGCAGGTTCTCCACGCTTCCACTTTACGGCTGTTAGCTCATCTGTCTATACTTACGAGCGTAAGTCCACGGCCGTTAGCTCAAGTTGGAAGGGAACTCGAAATGCCCGCAACTCGCAGCGCCACCTCTGCCCCCCGGTCCAGCCAGCAGCCAGCCGGCGACAGCGCAAGTACGCAGTGGCCAGAGGGACATCCGCGGCGCAAGCAGATCCTGCTCGTGCTCTGCCTCAGCCTGCTCGCCGGGGTCATTGACAACACCGTGCTGAATACCGCCCTCCCGACGCTCGCCAGGGTTCTCCACGCCGGCACCAGCTCGTTGCAGTGGATCGTGGATGCCTACACGCTCTGCTTCGCCGCCCTGCTGATCCCAGCCGGGGCTCTCGCCGACCGCTACGGCCGCCGTCTGTCGCTCATCGCCGGTCTGGGCGTCTTCGCGCTCGGCAGCCTCGCCGCTGCTTTCGCCCCGAACGCCGGTGTGCTCATCGCGGATCGGGTGGTCATGGGCTTTGGGGCCGCCTTCGTAATGCCCGCCACGCTCTCGATACTGAACTCTGTCTTCCCGCCCCGCGAGCGTCCCCAGGCGATCGCCGCATGGTCGGCGGTCGCCGGCATAGGCGTCATCATCGGCCCCACGCTCGGCGGCTTCCTGCTGTCTCACTTCTGGTGGGGAAGCGTTTTCCTGGTTAACGTCCCGATCGTCGCCATCGCCCTCGCCGGCGTGCTTTGGGTGGTTCCCGAGACCATCGACCGTGGGCGACGCGCACTCGACGTCGTAGGCACCCTGCTTGTCGGCGGCGCGCTCGTGGCGATCGTCGACGCGATCATCGAGGCACCGGCGCGCGGCTGGACCGGTCCGGTGACCATCGCAGAAGCTGCTGGGGGTCTGGCCGCTCTCGCCATCTTCGTCTGGTGGGAGATCCGGGTCGAACAGCCCCTCATCGACCTGCGCATCTTCTCCTCGCGGGCGTTCACGGCAGCGTCGGCCTCGGTTACCGTCACCTTCTTCGCCCTGTTCGGCAGCCTGTTCGTCTTCACTCAATACCTCCAGCTCGTGCACGGCTACAGCCCACTCTCGGCCGGCGTACGGGCGCTCCCTTTCGCGTTCGCGACAGGCATGATCTCGCCGCTCTCGCCGATGCTGGCCAGGCGCCTGGGCAACAGGACGGTCATCTCGGCTGGGCTCGCCCTCATGGGCCTAGGCCTGATCGACCTATCTACCGCCGAGGTCGGAACCGGCTATCCCGCCCTGGCGCTCGCGGTGGCGATCATGGGGCTCGGAATGGGGCTCGTGATGGCTCCCGCAAGCTCGGTCATCATGACGACCGTGCCGGCCCACCAGGCAAGCGCGGGTAGCGCGGTCAACGACACGATCCGCGAGATGGGAGGGTCGCTAGGAGTCGCCATCGTCGGCAGCCTCGCAGCCGCCGTCTATCGCAACCGTCTCAGCGTCAAGCTCATGGCCCACCACACCCCGGGTGCGGTCGTGCACATCGCGACCGGTTCGATCGCGGCCGCAAGCGCCGTCGCCAAGAGCATCGGGGGACTGCGCGGGAACGAGATCGTGAGCGCAGCGCAAGCCAGCTACACGACCGCTATGGCCCTCGGGATGAGGATGGCGGGCGCAGTCGCCGTCGCTGCGGCGCTCGGCACGTTTGCCGTCATCCCGCGCTCGCGGCGTGGTCTTGCGGTCGAGACCGCGACCGCTGGCCTCGGGCTCGCCCCCGCCAGCTCTGCCGCCTGATGACTCCAAAGCCGAGCAATCGGGCACGCGGTCGGACAGACTTGAGCGGTGAGAGTTCCGCGCCCGTTGGCGGCCGATCCCAGCCCTTCGACGGAGGGGATCGGCTTCCAGTCGGTCTCGGAATCTCGTCGGCTCCTCGAACAGGGTTCCACGACCTCGGTGCAGCTCGTCGAGATGCTCCTGCGACGCGTCGCGGAGGTGGACGCCGCAGGACCGAGGCTGCGCTCTGTGATCGCTGTCTGCCCCGATGCGGTCGCGACCGCGGAGTCCTTGGACGCCGAGCGCGCCCGGGGACAGCTCCGCGGGCCTCTTCATGGCATCCCCGTGCTCGTGAAGGACAACATCGACACCACAGGGAGCGAAGGCACGACCGCCGGCTCACTCGCGCTCGCCATGAGTAGACCCCTCGCGGACGCCGTCGTCGTACAGCGGCTGCGGGCCGCGGGCGCCATCATCATCGCGAAGTCCAACCTCTCTGAGTGGGCCAACTTCCGTGCCAGGCATTCCTCGAGCGGGTGGAGCGCAACCGGTGGCCAGTGCCTCAACCCCCATGCCCTGAACCGCTCGCCGGGAGGCTCGAGCTCAGGCTCTGGCGCCGGTGTCGCGGCCGGACTTGCTCCCTTGGCGCTCGGCACCGAGACCGACGGGTCGATCCTGTGCCCGTCTGCGCTCAACGGCGTGGTGGGCATCAAGCCGACCGTCGGGTTGACGAGCCGTACGGGAGTCGTGCCCATCTCCTCGAGTCAGGACACGGTGGGGCCGATCGCGAGATCCGTCGCCGACGCAGCCGCCCTGCTCGGGGTCATCGCGGGCGGGAGCGCGGGTACGGACCCATTCGACGTGGCGACGACGAAGCGCCCCGACGACGTCCCCGATGACTACATGCGATATTGCGAGCCGAACGGACTCTCGGGGGCACGCATTGGCGTCGCGCGTCGGCGCTACTTCGGCAACAACGAGAGGGCCGACGAGCTCGTTGAGGCCGCCCTGCGCGTCGCCGCCGATGCCGGGGCGCTCATCGTGGACCCGGCAGAGGTCGCCACCGCAGAAGCCATCGCCCGTAGCGGCGACGAGATGACTGTCCTGCTTCACGAGTTCAAGTCCGGCGTGGAGGCCTACCTCGCAACAAGACCACCCGCGGTCGGCCAGCCGCGCGACCTTGCTGAGATCATCGAGTTCAATAAGGCGCACGCTGATGACGAACTCGGCGTCTTTGGCCAGGACGTCCTCGTCGCAGCCTGCTCCACAAGCGGGCTGGACGATCCCGCCTACCTAGAGGCGCGAGGGCACAACTGGCAAAGGGCCCGCCAGGACGGGATCGACGCCGCCCTCAAGAGCGCGAGTGTCGAAGTGCTCGCCTACCCGACCATCGGTCCGGCCTGGTGCATCGACCATGTCAACGGGGACTCGCACACCCGAGCGGGCTACCAGGCCCCGGCGGTTGCGGGCTACCCGGCGATAAACCTGCCGGTCGGGAAGGCCGGCGGCCTTCCCGTCGGATTGTGCCTCGTAGGCACGGCCTGGAGTGAGCCAACCCTCATCCGAATCGCCTTCGCGCTCGAACAGGCACTTGCGCTCGGCGATTTCCTTCGGCCGGGCTGGCTTGCGTGCGTCGAGTAGTTGCGCGGGGCACGTGACAGCCGCCTTGGCCAACCAAAGCGATTTCGACCGGCGTCTCGAGTGGGGCGCCAGTGGCATCGAAGCGGTCGCGGGCGGCACTGTTGTCGTGATCGTCGACATCCTCTGTTTCTCGACGTCGGTCGAGGCCGCGACGAGCCGTGGAGCTGCCGTGTTCCCTTACCGGTGGCGCGACCTGTCAGCTCCCGAGTTCGCCCGGTCGGTGGGTGCCCTGCTCGCCGACGGCTCAGACCCAAGCGGCGTCTCGCTTTCACCGGCGACGCTCCTCGGGCTAGGGCCAGGCGACGCGGTCGTCCTGCCGTCCCCGAACGGATCGACGTGCGCAGCCCTCGCCGCGGAGACGGGAGCAGACGTGTTCGCCGCCTGCCTGCGCAACGCGGCCTCCGTCGGGGCTTTCCTGCGCGAGACGGGCCAACCCGTCAGCCTGATCGCGTGCGGTGAACGGTGGCAGGACAGCTCCTTGCGGCCAGCCCTCGAGGACCTGCTGGGGGCCGGAGCTGTCCTGTCAAACCTCGAGGGCCGGCCCTCCCCCGAGGCCCGGGCGGCCGTTGCGGCGTGGCTCGATGCCAAGGACTCGATCGAAACCGTTCTCGCCGAGTGCGTCTCAGGCAAACAGCTCGCGGCGAACGGGCTCCGCGATGACGTCGTCTACGCCGGTGAGCTAGACGTGAGCAACGTAGTGCCTGTCCTCCGAGACGGTGCGTTCCAAGACGCTCGCCGTGGCACCCCCGATTAGGACGCTCCTGCGAAGCGAGCTCTGGAGTCGTCAGCTGCCCGAGGAGACGTCGCCCCGCCGAGGCTCCGCCAGATGCTCGACGAGGCGGTCCACGAAGGCGACCTGGCCTTTCAGGAGCTTCCGCTTCGCCTCCGCCACCGACAGCCACGTTGCTCGGTCGACCTCCGGCCACCAGGCCCTCCTGCCAGATCCCGGCGGCCACTCCATCTCGAACTCGTTGCTGACAATGCTCGCCGCGTCGAGATCGCCTTCGACCGCCCAGGCTCGGACCCTCTTGCCGCTCGGCTGACGGAGCTCGCCCAGATCTATCCACGGACCTGCCGGTGGATCCTGACCCAGCTCCTCAGCGAATTCCCTCTCCGCCGCGCGTTCCGGCTCCTCTCCCGCCTCGTACTCGCCTTTGGCGATGGACCAGGCGCCGTCGTCCTTCTCAGCCCAGAACGGCCCGCCAGGATGGACGACCAGGACCTCGAGAGCCCCGTCCTCACCGAAGCGATACGGCATCAGACCTGCGCTCAGCGCCGGCACTGCCGACGCCTTCCATCCCCGACCAAGTCCACCTGCCGAGCATGCCATTAGGCCGCAGGCTCGGGACGACCGTAGAGTACGGACCGGCCCGGCTAGTCCAAGCTTGTAGCTAGCCCCCGTAGCTCAGGGGATAGAGCAGCGGTTTCCTAAACCGCGTGTCGTAGGTTCGAGTCCTACCGGGGGCGCACTCAGGGGCGCACTTCAAGGGCGCAGAGGCGCGGTGTGATGTGTGCTACTCCGCCTGCTGATCGACATCTTGACTTGCCTGATGCTTTACACGACTTCACCTGATGCTCTACCAACTGACGTCTCTCGTCCGGGTCGGAGTTTTCTGGCGTACTCGTTCGTGGGAAGTCTGGCTGACGGCCCAGAGTTGCCCAGTTCGATGTTCCCGCGTTCAGCGGCTCGCGGTTCCCCAAGACGACCCGCCGCAACTCCACGCTCCCATCCCGAGCGAGCATCTACAGCGGAGAAACGATGGGGGCCTCTGTCGACGCCGACTTCTCCAACTCGATTACTTCCTTACGGTAGACGCCCGCAGATTGATCCGTGATTCGGCGGCCGCATGACGTCCGAAGCGGTCGGCTTGTGATATCGACGGCCAGGGGTGACGTTCGTACCCATCATTGACCTCAGTCCGTGCGTCGTGTCACTGGCTTGGTGGCCCCAAGACACTGCCCTGGTAGCTGAACTGGCAGCCGTTGCGAACGAGTTCCGAGCGAGTACGGCCGAGACCTGATTGGCACTCCATGTCCTTGGCCGAGCTTGTTCACGTCCCGAGGGGCACCAGGAAAGTGTCGAAGCGCTCAAAAGTCCATTTTGACTGACTAGAGACAATGGGTCGCCGGGCACAAGCGCCAGAATCAGGTCGGGGCAGTCTCTCAGCCGAGTGCCGGCAAGACCTCCTCGCGCAGCATCCGCAGCTGCGCCATGTCGAACGGATGACCGACAGCGATCACCCAGTGCGAGATACCGACCTCGATGTAACGATGGAGCTGGTCGACGACCTCAGTCGGGGTACCAAGAAGCCATTCACCTCGTTGGCCTTCGAGGTCCTCGCCATGGCTCGCAGCCGTCTGAGAAGCGAGGGCCTCGGCCTCCTGATGCGTTCGCGCCACGGCGAGCAATGGGTGCACCGACAGCTGTATCTCACCGAAGTCCCTGCCAACCTCCTCGCAGCATCTCCTGAGCAGAGCAGATCGCTCGGCGCACTTGCTCGGTGAACCCTGCATGTTCCAGGTCGTCGCGTGCTTGGCGGCGAGTCGCAAGCTACCGAGGCCTGATCCGCCAATCGTGATAGGTGGATGCGGTCGCTGCAGCGGCTTCGGCTCGCAAGGCGCGTCTTCGACACTGTAGTAGCGACCAGCGAAAGTCGTCCTCGCCTCGCTCCAAAGGGACCTGACAATCTGGAGAGCCTCGTCCAGGCGCTCGTAGCGCTCGGCGAGCGGAGGGAAAGGCAAGCCATAAGCACGGAATTCCCGCTCCGCCCAGGCTGCCCCGAGAGAAAACTCCAGCCTCCCGCCGCTGATGTGGTCGACGAGAGCGGCGCCCTTTGCGAGAGTGGCCGGGTCGCGGTAGAGGACCCCACTCACGAGAACGCCGATGCGGACGCGAGTAGTAAGAGTCGCCATCGCCGCCAGGGTCGTCAGGGTCTCGAAACACGCACCGTCATCGGACCCGGAGAATGGCAGCAGATGGTCGAAGGTCCAAGCAGAGTCGAAGCCGAGCTCTTCAACCGATCCCATCGCCGCGGCGTACTCCGGCCAGCTGGTGCGTTGAGCCTGAAGCTGAACACCGAAATGTAACGGACGCCCTCGAACCTCCATGGACACCTCTCCTTCTCGCTCTCGGACTCGGCTCGTGCTTCATCTGCCACCACGCGGTCCGTACGGCGGGCCGGCGACCCCTTTGGGACGGCCACCGTGAGGAGCACCGTTTCCGCAAACAGCTCAAAACGGGTTCCTCGGACCAACTGCCACTGCGAGCCGACGACTGCGGACCCAAGCTACTGTCACGTGACCAGGACCACCTCCATGCGTCTGTATGTGTGGTGTCTTCGTAGCTGCATCGGGTGATCGCGAGGGTTCCCGCACGGTCTTTTGGCGCCCACGCGATCCTCACTGCGCCGCGGTGATGCGCGGGGACCGCGCTCTCCTTGAGGCAAGCAAGTGTGTGCCGATGCTGCGCTCTCGCGCGCCAACCGCTCTCGGCGCCCAGGGTCCAGAACGCGTGAGGAGCTGCTGAGGTCAAGGGGTATCGTTTCGGGAACCACGAAGCCACACCACATCGCGGGAGGTGAGCACCGAGTGCGGCACGTTCTTGACGGCCGACCTAAGGCGCGCGCGCCCACGTGGCGCCGGCACTGGTGGCAGGCCGGACTGGCCATGTCGATCATCGCGGCCGTCCAGCTCGTTGTGCTGCCTCAGATCTCAGCCAGTGCGCCAGCCTTGCGGACCACCAGCGGAGCGTCGGTTGTGGGTGCCGATGCCGACCAGCTCGGAACGAGCTGGTATCCCGACTCAGGGATCTCGCCCACCGAGGTCAACACCGACGACTTCGGGCAACTGTTCGACGTCACCCTTCCCTCCGTCGATGCCGTCGCTCCCGGTCAGATCTACGCTCAGCCCCTCGTGGCCGACGGCGTGCTACTCGTGGTCACGGAAAACGACAACGCCTACGGTGTCAATCCCACATCCGGAGCCGTCTTGTGGTCTCGTAACTTCGGCCCCCCATGGCACGCCAGCACGATTAACTGCGGCGATCTCGCCCCCAACGTCGGCATCACCGGCACGCCGGTCATCAACGCCGCAACCGGCATCGCCTACTTCACGACGAACACGACGCCCTCGACCGGTGGGGCGCTGTGGCAGATGCAGGCCGTCGCGATCAAGACCGGTCATGAGGTTAAGAACTTTCCGGTGGCGATCAAAGGGGCGGCAACTAACTGGCCGGCCACGACGTTCAATCCCGTCTATCAGATGCAACGACCGGGGCTCGCCCTCGTCAACGGTGTGGTGTACGCGGCCTTTGGCGCCCACTGCGACATACCGCCGTGGTACGGCTGGATCGCAGGAGTCACCCTGAGCGGAGAGCTCAAGGACATGTGGGTCGACGAGATCCGTATCGGCATCGGTGCGGGTATCTGGGGCCCCGGCGGGATTGTCGTGGACAGCGCTGGGAACCTCTTCGTGGCGACCGGCAACGGCAACTCGCCTTCGCCAGGCCCCGGCCGCGGCGTCCCTCAGCCCACCGGCCTCGGCGAGTGCGTCATAAAGCTGTCCACCTCAGGGGCACATCTGAAGCTGACCGACTACTTCTGCCCTACAGACGAGAACGAGCTCAACCTGTTCGACGGCGACCTCGGATCCGGCTCACCGACGGGACTGCCGGCGTCATTCGGCACCCCGGAGGATCCGGACTTGCTCGTCGAGGTCGGAAAGTCCGGCAAGGTCTACTTGCTCGACCGGGACAACCTCGGTGGTGTCGACCAGGGTCCTCGGGGGGACGACAACGTGGTAAGCGAGACCGGGCCCCTCGGCGGGGTGTGGTCCCACCCTGCTGTCTGGCCCGGCGACGGGGGCTACGTGTATGTCACCACGGCCAGCCCGGGCGGAACCGAGGGCGGCAGCACCGGAGAACTCGATGTCTACCAACGAGTCGTCAGCGACGGCACGGTCTCGCTCAATTGGGTCGGAGACGTGCCCGCGATGCGCTTTGGCGCCGGCGCTCCGATCGTGACCTCGGACGGTACAGCGGACGGAAGCGCTGTGGTCTGGGCCATCGTGCCGACTGGAGTGGGCAACGAAGCCAACCTGGTGGCCTACGGGGCGGTGCCGGTGGCAGGCACGAGTGCCGACCCTGCCGGAAGCCTTCCCGTGCTCTGGCAGGCAAGCGTCGGCAACGCGACCAAGTTCAACGCGCCTCTCGCGAACGGCCAGCGCGTCTACGTGGGCAACTACGACGGGCAGATCCTTGCGTTCGGCCTCCGTAGCGCCGCCCCACCGGTGGCCGGCGCGGCCGTCGAGGCTCCCGACACGATCCTCGGCTCCATATCCCAGACGACTGCCACCTTCACAGCTTCGGCCAGCGTGACTGTCACTGCGGTTTCCGTCAGCACCTCGACCGCGGGGGCCTCCGGCGCCTTCACGACCCCGCCGCTCGCGACGCCCACGCAGCTAACTGCTGGAATCCAGCTCCCCGTAGCCGTGACATTCGACCCGCAGATTGTCGGAGGCCAACAGGGCACCTTGACATTGACTACCAACCTCGGGACAGTCTCGGTTCCGGTCAGCGGCCGAGGGATACCCGCAGGTGAACCGATCGCTGCGACACCGCCCTCGGTTGATTTCGGGATCCGGCCGATAGGAGGAACTGCCGTCGAAACCACCGTGTCGTTCGAGAACACCTCCTCCTCGCCGGTCACGATCGACTCGGCCTACATCGAGTCCGGCGCCCCGAAGCCGTTCTCCGTAGGAGCCCTTCCAAACCCTCGCCCGGCGCTCGCGCCCGGGAGCACGCTGAGCGTGCCGGTGGTCTTCACCCCGCCTGGAACCTCGGGGGACTTCGTCCAGAGTTTTAGCGACCATCTTGTGGTCACGAGCAGTGCCGGCGAGATGACCATCCCGCTCGCGGGGTCGGCAGCGCCGCATCCCCAGATCGCCATCAGCTCCCTCAGGCTCGACGCGGGCACCGTCGCCGTCGGCCAGAGCGGGCTGGTGAGCTTCACGGTCGCCAACGTGGGTGGCATCCCGCTGACGATAACGAAGTCCAAGCCCCCGATCTCGAACGGTTTCACGGCCACAACGTCGCTGAAGGAGGGGACGGCGATCCCGGCGCACACAATGAGGGTCGAGACCGTGCGCTTCTCACCCGCCCGAGCGGGGCTGGCCTCGGCGACCTGGGTGATCAACGGCGACGACAACTCGGGCCTCCAGACGATCACGTTTTCCGGAACCGGAGCCCGGGAGGAGGTCATCCCCTCGCCCCTTCGGCCAGGGTGGCGCCTGAGCGGCAAGGCGACTCTCGCCGGCCGGTACCTGCAGCTGACCCCAAGTATCCAGAACGCGTCAGGGGCCGCGTTCTGGGAGACGCCAATTACGCCCAACGGCCTGCGAGCGTCGTTCACGGCCAGCTTGACAGGCGGGACGGGGGGCGACGGGCTCACATTCGCCCTCGTGGCGGCGAAGGCAGCCCCGTCCCATCCGGGCGGGGTCGCCTCGGGCCTGGGCCTTGCCGGGCTGAGCGCGGTGGCAGTGGCCCTCCAGACGGTTCCCAATGCGCAGAACCGAAGCAGCAACTCCATCGGCGTTGTCACTTCAATCCATGGGGCTCGTACCCTGGCTTGGCTGAAGGTCGTCAACGACATCCCGCCGCTGCTCGAAAGCCCGACTCAGGTGACCGTATCGTTGCTAGGAGACGTTATGACCGTTGTGGTTGGTGGTTTCACGGTCCTCGCCGAGCGGGTGTCACTTCCGAAATACGTCTATGTAGGTTTCACAGCCGGCAACGGGTCACGCACCGATCGGCACTTGGTCTCGTCGGCGCAGCTGTCTTACCCATGAGCCCGAAGGCGCCTCACGGCGGCTGCCTGTTCGCGCCCCGAGCACGAAGGCGCTCGGGTCCGTTTCCGATGACCTTCTTCTCGGTGGCGTCGGTCACGATGACGGCACCCCGAGTGGACCAGCCGACGCCAAGAGAGCATCCACAAATCAACAGCTGGTCCGAGACGAACCCGTGTGCTTGCGTTCACGGAGAGTCGGCGTGTAGTTCTGCCTTGGGCACCACAGCCGCCGAGACGGCTTGGACCGTGAGAAGGAGTCGTTCTAGACTTCGCTTTTCTATCGGAGCCGCGAGCTGACGAGAAGACAATGAGTCACCGCCCCTTCGTCGAAGTGGTGGACTGTCTCGACGACGTGTGCCAAGCCTGGGACGATCTTTTGGATCGCGGCCGGTTTCCGTCTCCGTTCCTTCGTTCCTGGTGGGTCAACGGCATCGGTGCCGGCCCAGGAGACACCCTCCGAATACCACTCGTCTTCGACGGTGACGAGCTGATCGGTGGGATCCCGCTCGCGTATCACCGGCTCCGTCGAGCACTACCGTGGCTGCGCTCAATCGAGATGTCCGACTATTCCAGCGTCGCGTGTGCGCCCGGCCGGGAGCCGGAGGTCCTGGATGTCCTTCGCCGGTGGATGAGCAGCCAGCGAACCATGATCGACCTCTGGTGCAAGATCCCCGGCCTGGCCGCCGACTTCCTGCCTTCCCAACGGTGGATCCTCGCACGAACGGTCGACCCGTACGAGGACTTGCCCGAGACGTTCGACGATTACCTCGCGAACCGGTCACACAAGTGGCGATCGACCATCAGGAAAAATCAGCGCGCGGCAGAGCGGCGCGGGTGGAGCGTCCGTTGCGTGCCACGCGACGACATCGACGCCGCCATCGAACGGCTACTGGACCTGCACATAGGCCAGTGGGGCACGTCTGATTTCGCAGGTCAGGGAACACGCTTTGGCCGGGCGGCACGGGCGGGCTCCGCCCGTGGTGAGCTCGTCGTCCTCGAACTGGTCGAGGGCGAGTCGACTCTCGCAAGCCAGGTCTGGCTCGAGGTAGCTGGTTGCTCCTACTGCTATCAGGGTGGCCGCCTCGCCAACGTGCCCTCTGCCGGGATTCTTCTCTTTGCCGCAGCGATCGAACGAGGCTGTCGTATCGGCCAGCGACGGCTCGATTTGCTGCGGGGAGACGAGAGCTACAAGGCACACTGGGCGGGTCAAGCGAATGCGGTCCTCTACCTACGCGCATCTACGGGACCCTTGCTGCCCCGCTTCATCGGAGCGATGGCGGTTCACCACGACCTCGAGCCTTGGCGCGATGGCGAGCAGCTTGCGCCACCGCGATGGCCTCCCGAAGACGGCTCATCAGCGCCTGTGGCAGACGATGAGGCTCTGCAGCCGTAGCTCGTCCCTGCGCTCACGCGACGCATTCCGTTGCGGAGCTGGAGGCCTTCCGAACTCAAAGGAATGATCACCACTCGAGCCCCGAAGACGGCAAATGTGTGCGCCGGGCGACGCCCCTCTCCTCGCCTACTACACTTCGCATGTGACGCTGTATTACCTATGCGGGTCGGATGATGCGCCTCACGGAGGTGTGTTCGTCGCGTACCGGCACGTGGACATCCTCAACGAGGCCAGTATCCCAGCCCGCATAGTTCACGGCAAGCGCAACTTTCGGTGCACGTGGTTTGAGAATTCTTCGAACGTTGTGTCGCTGCCGTTGGAGGTAGTCGACACAGACGTGCTCGTGCTCCCGGAACATTGGAACAGTCTGCTCGGCTCTCTGGCACCTGGCGTACCCAAGGTGTCCTTCAACCAAAGCGCCTTCTACGGTCTACAAGGTTACTCGGTAAACGAGCATCCTTACGCAACTTCTAAGGACCTGCTTGCGACTTTGACGGTGTCCGAACAGAACCTACATCTTCTGGAATATTTCTTCCCGCAAAATAGGTTTGATCGCGTTCATCTTTCTGTGGATCATTCCGTGTTTCATCTTCCCGACGAACCCCCTGGCAGGCGCATTGCATACATGACACAGAAGCGCCCTGATGAGTGTCGCATGGTCATTGATAGTCTCACCTCGCGGGGCGTGCTGAAGGGGTGGGAGATAGTTCCCATTGAAGGGATACCCCAGGCTGAGGTCGCCGATACGCTCCGCTCGACCTCGCTGTTCCTCAGTTTCCTCAGTCAACATGAAGGCTGCGCACTGTCGCCTTTGGAGGCGCTTGCGTGCGGATGTTCTGTCATCGGCTACACGGGCTTCGGCGCCCGTGAGTACTTCGAGCCACTGGGCGGGATCACGGTGACCGATGGAGACGTTGTCTCCTTCGCCGAAGAAGTCACCAACTGGGTCGAGAATTTCGATGCAGGCGAGCACTGGGTAGCCGCCAGGTCCATATCGGAGAGTTGTTTGAAGATCTACTCGCCGGAACAGGAAGCAGCCGACGTCGTGTCGTTCTGGAGAAATATCCAGTCTGAGATGCCCCGATCACGAGGAGTCAGGTACACTCTCTCGCGAAAGGATGTCCGTAAAGGGTCCTTGCGATCCTTGATTAGACGCTCTACTCCCTATGTGCAAGCCGGGATTCGGGAACTGCGCGCGGTACCGAGGAGCAGTGCACGGTCTTAACACCCTATAGGCGCTAACGACAAGGTGGCGACCGACATGGTCCGTCTCGAGCCAGTGTTGCAACGAGTCAATCCCCCCATCGCCCACCTGCTCGACTCGGTCGTCGGTCACGTCGCTCGCGACGTGACGGCCAGCAGCTCTTATAGGTCTTGCGTCGTCCTGTCACCTCACCCTGACGACGAGACTCTGGGATGTGCGGTGACCATCATGCGCAAGCTCGCTGCAGGGACGTCGGTGCACGTTTTGCTCGCGACGGATGGAGGTCTTAGCCCGAAGGGTCGCTCGGCGATTGAGAACAGCGCGTTGCGGATGAGCGAATTCCGGGAGGCGTGCCGGGTACTAGGCCTGGCCGATCACCAAACACACCTGCTTCACTTCTCTGACGGTTCCCTGCAACTCGCCGGCGCGCAACTGGTGGATGCGATCTCAGACGTTCTCAAGGAGATCGGGCCGGAGGAGATAATGACGACGTCGCCGGCCGACCCACATGAGGACCACGCAGCACTGGGCGTCGCCGCACTTACCGCCCTCGCGGGCACAAGGGCGCGCCTTTTGACCTTCCCGGTCTGGCAACAAGCGCGACCGCACCACTGGAAGTGCCCCGCGCTTTCTTACTTGCGGCCGGAGGCCGTCCGTACCGGCGAATTCCTCGGTCGCAAGTGTGAGGCGCTTCAGGCCTACAAGTCGCAGTTTCCTGCGTTCAGCATGAACGGCACCGAAATCGGAGGAGGCCCCGACTCGCTGTTCCTCCGCCAGTTCCTGGGCGGTCACGAGATGTTCTTCCCGGTCGCGTGGAACCGGCGTAAGTCAGTGCGCTGAAGATCCCTGCCGCGGCCGTCTGGCCGGTCGAGCGATGCGGTGCCTCCTGGAGGAGCGCTCGACCTCTGGGTCGAGCTGAAGAGCGGGCGAGCACATGGGATCTCTGCATAAAGCAGCCTAGAGTCCCGGCACCGCGCCGTCTGATCCCGGGCGATCGCCCATACGGAGCGTAGATCAGAGACAGCCGATGATTCTTCCCCGGTCGTTGCCTCGAGGCCGACGCGCTCGTATGACATGAACCGGCCTGCACGGACAGAATGGGCGCGAACCGGCGACCTAGGGCAGTTCTGACGAGCTCGAGGAGCGAACCTCATGCCAGCACTTGATCCCAGAGCCAGATCCAGCTCCTTGCGCGACATTGCGACCCTCACCGACGCGCTCACACTGGAGGAGAAGGCAACCCTGACCGTCGGGATCGACAACTGGCGCACAGCCTCCTGTCCCCGGCTCGGCATACCGTCGGTCAAGACGACCGACGGGCCGAACGGAGCTCGGGGTGACACCGTCGATCACAGGAGTATCACGCCTTCTGTCTGCATCCCCTCAGGAACCTCACTCGGCGCGACCTGGGACCCCGCGCTCGTCGAACAGGCAAGCGCGATGGTGGCGCGGCAGGCCCTCGAGAAGGGTGCCAGGGTGCTCCTCGCCCCGACGGTGAACCTGCATCGTCATCCCCTCTCGGGGCGGAATTTCGAGTGCTTCTCTGAAGACCCGGTACTGACCGGGAAGCTTGCTGTCGCCTACGTGAACGGCGTTCAGGGTCTCGGCGTCGTGGCGACGATCAAACACCTAGTCGGGAACGAAACCGAGTTCGAGCGCAACACCTGCTCTTCGGAGATCGACGAACGAACCTTGAGGGAGCTGTACCTGATGCCCTTCGAGTACGGGGTCCGCGTCGGGGGCGTTCTCGCCGTGATGACCTCCTACAACAGGGTCAATGGCCGCTTCGTCACCGATGATGCCCGGCTTCTCGCAGACATTCTCCGCAAGGAATGGGGATTCACGGGATTCGTCATGACCGACTGGCGGGGTATCGCGGGAACCGTCGAAGCAGCTGAAGCTGGGCTCGATCTAGAGATGCCGGCCCCGCCGCGTGCCTTCGGGCCAGCGCTCGTCGATGCCGTGCGCTCGGGCAGGCTGCACGAATCGTGCCTGGACGGGATGGTTCGGCGGATGCTCACGGTCTTCGACACCGTCGGGGCGCTCGACGACGTGGCGATCGATGAGCATCCCGTGGACCGCGAGGAGGACCGGGCCTTCGTGCGCCGTGCTGCTGCCGACGGGATCGTTCTCTTGAAGAACGATGGCCTCCTCCCCTTGGAGGAGCCGCAGCTGCGCCGGGTCGCGGTAGTCGGGCCGAACGCGGAACAGCTCGCGATCATGGGTGGTGGAAGCGCACGCGTCGTGCCCCACTATGAGTTGTCGCCCCTTACCGTGCTTCGCGAGCGCCTGGGCGGCGAGCTCGAGCTCATCTACTCGCCCGGGGTCGCCAACGACGGCGTCGCCGACGCGACGAGCATCGAAGCCGCGGTGCGTGCCACCGACGGAGCCGATGTCGTCCTCCTCATCGTCGGGACTGACGGGGCGTGGGAGAGCGAGGGCCATGACCGGGAGACGATGGAGCTCCCGCGCAACCAGGACGAGCTGGTGGAGCGAGTTCTCTCCGCGCATCCCCGAAGCGTCGTGGTCGTCAACTCGGGGGCGCCGGTCGAGCTGGCCTGGGCGGACAGGGCGGCCGCGATAGTCCAGACCTGGTTCGGTGGTCAGGAGCTGGCGAACGCGATCGTCGACGTGCTCCTCGGCGACAGCGAGCCGGGCGGACGGCTGCCGACGACCCTGCCCGTGCGCGTCGAGCACACCCCGGCGTTCGGGAACTTTCCGGGAGAATCGAGCTCGGTCCGCTACGGCGAGGGACTGCTCATCGGCTACCGGTGGTACGAGACGCGCCGACTTCCGGTGCGTTACCCGTTCGGCCACGGGCTCTCGTACACGAGCTTCGAGATCGGCGCCCCGACCGGCTCCGCCCCGAGGCTGGACCCGGGTGGAAGCTTGAGGATCAAGGTGCCGGTGACCAACGTCGGACAGCGGCGCGGAGCTGAGGTCGTCCAGCTTTACGTGGCGCCGCCGGACGCGGGACGACCCCGGCCAGGCGGTCGTTTCCGCCCCGTGCAGGAGCTGAAAGGCTTCGCCAAGGTCTGGCTCGACCCAGGCGAGACGACAACGGTCACTTTGGAGCTCAACGAGCGCGCGTTCTCCTACTACGACGTCGTCGACGAACACTGGCCGTCACTGCAGGCACGGACGCCGAAAGCGGTGTTCAGCTTCGGATCGGTGCCGGCCTCCCTGCACAGATCTGAACCGGGCTGGTACGTCGATCCAGGCATCTACCAGCTCCGCATCGGACGCTCGTCCGCCGACATCGCCCACGTCGTCGAGTTGCAGGTTACCGGCGGCGACTCGCCTCTGCCCGGCTCGCTGAACCCGCAGTGACAGCGATTCGCATCCCCATCCCCCTCGGGGCCGGACCTGCAGCGCCGGCATCTGATGACCCGGCCGGTGGGAGGCAACAAACAATCAACCCAGTGTTCCAGGCTCGCACAAAGGGCCTGCATCGCGCGAGCTCGACAGTTTTGCAGTAACTGATTTTCTCCAAAACCGCAGCTCAAGTGGGTTCCTCAGCCAGTCGATACAAATGCCGTGGAGCAACGCGCCTCGAGGGAGGCTCCGCGTTCGAAAGGCGAGAGACTGGTAATCGGCGTCCTGTCACCGCTCATGACAACCGCCTTCTTCGGCGGAGTGCTCGCGGGCGTTACCAAAGTCGCGGCCCAGGCCGGCGCGGTGGTGGTCGGGATTCAGACCTTCGACCCGGGCGACGCTGACGTCGACCGGGCGGTCTCGCGCTTTAGCAGCAAAGTGGGTTGGGGGTATTTCGCCGGGGTGATCGCTCTCGTGAACGCGGTCGACTCCACGTACCTGTTCGAGCTCCAAGCCGCCGGGATCCCAGTTGCCCTCGTGAGCAACCAGGTCGAAGGGCTCCCGTGCCCTGTCGTGTCCTCGGACAATCGCGCGGGCGCCATCTTGAGCGTCGATCACCTCATCGAGCACGGGCATCGCCGGATCGCCTTCGTAGGCAACCTCAGACAAAGCGACATCCGCGAGCGCTACGAGGCATACCGCGAGTGCCTCGCAGGCCACGGCATCGAGCCAGACGACGGGCTGCTGTTCGAGGTCACCGACAACGTCGAGCGCGGTGGCGCCGAAGCCGGCGAGGCCATGCTTGCGGCCGGCCTTGCCTCGACCGCGGCCGTTGTCGGGACGGACTACAACGCCATCGGCCTCATGGACGTCTTGAGAGCCGCTGGGCTGGCGCTTCCCCGCGACCAGGCGATAGTCGGGTTCGACGACACCGAGGTAGGGGCACTGATCACTCCGGCGCTGTCGAGCGTTCGCCAGGACCTCGCCGCCATAGGTGCCAAGGCGGCCGAGCTGATCCTCGAACTCGCGGGCACACGCGGGGGTCAGCAGATCCACCACCGGGTTCCGATGCGCTTGGTTGTTCGATCCTCCTGCGGGTGCGCGCACGACCACGTGGCAAGCGTCGCCGAGGGCGGAGTCGCCAGCGCGACGAGCAGCGGGGAGCTGAACGACATGCTGGTGGGCCTTCTCGTCGACCAGGGTGCGGGCGAGGACGAAGCTCGCGGAGCCGCCGGACGGGCTGCCGAAGTGATAGCCGAGGTCCTCGAGACCCCGGGCGAGCAGCTGACCGTTGAGCTGAGCGAGCGGCTCGCGGCCGTGGCCGGTGAACTTTGCTCTGCGACGGGACGCTTCGACGTCGTCCCGGCAGGCATCGAGTGCGCACGACTCTTCGGGCTGAGACAGGGGCCGAGGAAGGGCAGCGACCTTGCGCGCAGGATCGGCGAGATCTCGCTCGCCCTGACGCGGGCGTACGCGTGCGAGCAGTACCGGGAAAGGCGCAGACTCGACCACTCGCTTCGCGATGACTACCACATCAGCCTCGACCTCCTCCGAGACCCTGCCAACGCCCAAGGTGGGCTGCCCTTCCTCAGCCAGACACGCGTCCGCGCCGCCTACCTCGGGCTGTGGCAACAAGTGCCCTCGGCGAGCACCGACGACACGGAGGAGAAGATGACGATCGAGCTTTCGGGCTCGTTTGTATCCGGCGACGTGGACACACTGCCGATAGGCACAAGCGTCGCGGTCGAGTCCTTTCCCCCGTCTGAGCTCATCTCCCTCGCGGAAAGGGCAACGACCGAGATCACGATCGTGCTCCCTGTCAGGACGGCGACCAGGGACTGGGGCCTCCTGGCCCTCGTCGGACCGCTCGAGACGACAGCGGCCACAGGGCACGACTTCTACTTCCAGTGCGCGGCGCTGTTGAGCCTGGCTCTCGAGAAGGAGGACACCGTCCGCTCGCTCCGCTCGAGCGAGGAGCGTTACGCCCTCGCCGCCCGTGCGGCCAACGACGGGCTCTGGGACTGGGACCTCCTCGACGGTCGGGTCGTGCTGTCGGATAGGTGGAAGTCAGTCGTTGGCTGCGATCCGGACGAGATCGGAACGAGCCCAGGCGAGTGGCTTGAACGTGTCCACCCTGACGACATGGACAAGCTCATGGCGGGGCTCGAGGCCTGCGGGAGCGGCCGTTCGAGCGCGCTCGAGTCCGAGCACCGCTTGCGGAGCAAGGACGGCACCTACCGCTGGGTGCGCTGCCGCGCCCTGGCGATCCCTGGTGCGCCGAGCAAGGCGACGCGCCTCGTCGGCTCCATCACCGATATCACCGATCGGCGCGACCTCGAAGGGCAGCTGCGCCACCAGGCCCTTCACGATCCACTCACAGGGCTTCCGAACCGCGCCCTCGTGCTCGACCGAGCGGAGCAGATGCTGGCGACCGCCCGGAGGGCTCACGGTTCGGCGTCTCTGCTCTTTATCGACCTGGACAACTTCAAGGAGGTCAACGACGGCTTCGGCCATGCGACCGGAGATGAGCTGCTTGCCGCGGTCGCGGGACGATTGCGGAGAGTGACCCGCGACGCGGACACGGTCGGCCGACTCGGGGGCGACGAGTTCGTGGTCCTTTTGGAGAACGGAGGGGTGACAGACGCCTCAGAGCTGCTTGCCGAGCGCGTTCAGAACGTGCTCCATCCGCCATTTCGCCTTGACGGCCGCGAATACCTGGTCAGTGCGAGCATCGGGATCGCCACCGCGTCCGACGGCTCCGCAGAGAACCTCCTGCAAGAGGCCGATCTAGCCATGTACAAAGCAAAGAGCTCCGGCAAGAACTGCTGTGTCAGCTTTCGGCCTCGCATGCGCCACGCCGCCCACGCGCGCCTCCAGATCGAGACGGACCTCGCGGCAGCCATCCATAGCGGCCAGCTGCGCGTCCACTACCAACCAATTTTCGACTTGGAGCACAACGACATCCGCGCCATGGAAGCGCTCGTGCGCTGGCAGCATCCCCGACGCGGCCTCCTCCCTCCAAGCGAGTTCATCCCGACCGCCGAGGCATCAGGGCGCCTCATCGTGGACTTGGGTCGCCACGTCCTCTCGGAGGCATGCGGAGCCGCCGCCGGCTGGGCGCGCCGCGGGCTTTGTCTCGACCTGGCGGTCAACATCTCAGCCCGTCAGCTCGAGTCCGACGCCATCATGGCCGACGTGGCCGGTGTGCTTGCGAAGAGCCGCCTTCTCCCATCACGGCTGGTGCTCGAGGTGACCGAGACGGCGATGATGCACGACCCAGATGCCGTCGTCTCGCGCATGACCAAGCTGAAGAGCCTCGGGGTGCGCCTCTCGGTCGATGACTTCGGCACCGGCTACTCCTCGCTGGCCTCGCTCCGCCGTTTCCCCGTCGACTCACTGAAGATCGACCGCTCCTTTGTCGGTTCGGTGTCGAAGTCGCCCGAGGATGCCTCCGTGCTGCAGACCCTCGTCTCGCTCGGCCGGGGTCTCGGTCTTGAGGTCATCGCCGAAGGAGTGGAGCTCGACAGTCAGCTAGAAGCGGTCCGTGACGCCGGTTGCAACAGCGCGCAGGGGTTCCTGCTCGGCCGGCCGATGGACCAACGCCAGCTCGACGCACTGATGGAGACTCTGGTGCAAGCGGCATCGGCCGCCTCGGCAGCCGCCGGCTGACCTGATCTCACGCTGCGGGGCAGGCCCTCGGGTCGTAGGAGGGAAGGGACTGAATTGCCGGGCTCGGCGATCCGAGAGTAGGCGCCGGCGGCGGCAACGTCGTCAAGGTCGTGGTCGTGGAGGTGGTCGTTTCCACCGTCGAGGTCGTCGCGCCCGTGGAGCTCTTCTTACCCTTGCCTGTTGAGCTCTTCCTGCCGGCTGAGCCCTTGTTGCCAGTGGACGTCTTCGTGCCCGTGGACGTGGTGGCTCCGCCGGATCGGTGGGGGGCGGCGAGCACAAGGTACTCTGAGCCGGTAACCACCGTGACATCTGCGATGGCGTCGGTCGATCCCGGCGCCATCGCGACTATGCCGTGGATGTCTTCGACGACCCTCTCGGCATCGAGCAGATCTCCCGGTTTGTAGTAGACGACAGTCTCGGAGATCGGACCTACTGGCGTCGAGCTGCCTGTCCCGACCACGTGGAACCCGAGCGCGGAGAGGTCGATCGCAGTCTCGCCTGCCTGGCCGGCAGTCCCAGTCCCGTTCAAGACCGAGACTGTCACCTTGCCCGGTGCAAGCCTCGAGGCGGGCGGCCTGTTGAGCCCGAGGAACTTGTCGACCGCCTGCTGGTCCTGGGGATAGGTCGGCAGCACGACGGACCCGTAGTCATAGCCGTCGTAGATGTAGTCGGCATAGTTCTCCACGTTCGGCATCGTCAGCTCGGGAACCGTGCCGATGTCGGTGTGATTGAACGCGCGCAGGAGGTCGACCATGTCGCTGAGCGAGAGCCGCGAGTCGATCTCGAGATCCGGGGCGATGGCACCGAGAAGGTCGTTGTCGGTGACTATGTTCCCGAGCCCCTGTTTGGCGACCGCAGTCGCGAGTACCCGGAGGAACTCGTGCACCCGGATAATGCGCCCGAGGTCGCCACTGCCGTCCTCCACCCAGTGGCCATTCTTGAAATACCAGTAGTTGCGCGCACGAACCAAGGCGAGCGAGTTGAAGCCGTTCAGGTACACGCAGCCGGTCGTGCGGATGTGAAGGGCGCTGCTGTCGTCATAGACCCTGTAGGGGAAGTACATCTTGATGCCGCCGAGCGCGCTCACGATGCTCTGAAAGCTGTCGAAGTTCAGCTCTACGAAATGGTTGATCGGGATCCCGAAGTTCTGCTCGATCGCGGCCACGAGCTGGTCGGGCCCGTCCGCGAGGGCGGCGTCGATCTTGTAGAACTGGCCCGGGCGGACGTTGTTCATCGCGAGATCGCGCGGTATGGACAGGATCGAGACCGAGTGGGTCCGCTGGTCAGCCCTCAGCAACAAGATCACGTCCGCATTGACGCCCGTGATCCCTTGGGCGCAGCTCCCGAAGGCTGTCGCCTGCTTGCCGTTGAGCGCACAGCGCGAGGTCGAGCCGATGAGGAGGAATGTCTGCTCGCCCACGTTGGGGCCAGAGGTCGAGACCTTGGCGAGGTGGTGCAGGTTCACCCGGTGTACCTGGTTGTACCGGAACGCAACGTACGCGACCTCGGCCCCGGCAAGGGCGACGACTATTGCCAGGATGGCAACGGAGGCCCTTATGAGGTTGCGGAGCCAACGCGGCCGGCGCGACCGCTTCTTGGCGCGACCGCGGCGCGGAGGAGCAGGTTGTTTGTCAGGATCCGGCAGCTCGTCGCCGGAGGGGGCATCGGACACTGGGGACAGATTAGGGGATGGTTTCTTAAGATCTCGTGAAAGCAAGGAGAAACCTTCTCTCGCTTTTGATCCACTAGAACGGAGAGTGATGAGGATCCTCGTGGCCGAGGACGACGAGGCACTCAGGTCCGTCCTGGAGCGGGGCCTGAAGCGGGCTGGCTACGTCGTCGACAGCGTCGCTGACGGATCCGATGCGCTGAGCCATCTCCGCTCTTACGAGTACGAGGTCGCCATCATCGACTGGCGGATGCCTGTGATGAGCGGGATCGACCTCATCCGGTCGCTGCGCCGCTCGGGCGCGGGTGTGCCCGTGCTTATGCTCACAGCCCGGGACATGCCGGCCGACCGGGTGCTCGGCCTCGACGAGGGCGCCGATGACTACATGGTGAAGCCGTTCGACTTCCCCGAGCTCCTCGCCCGCCTGCGGGCGTTGCAGCGCAGGCCCACAGAATCCCACCCACCGCGGCTGTCGGTTGGGAGCCTCACCTACGAGCCAGCGACGCGGACCGTGCGGGCGGACGGGCGGCCCGTCAACTTGACCCAGATTGAGCTCGGCATACTCGAGGTCCTCTTGCAACGCTCACCGGCGGTCGTCACCAGACGCTCCATCGCGGTGCACGTGTGGCAGTACGAGGCCGACGCAGTCGGCTCGAACACGATCGACGTCCACGTCGCCCATCTGCGATCGAAGCTGTGCGGGGCGCAGGTCCGCATCGACACCCACCGCGGCGTCGGCTTCCGCCTCGTGCCGGCGTGAAACGCCGACCACGTGGGGGTCTCCGGAGCCGATTCGCGCCCTCGCTCAGGGTCGCACTTGTGGCGACCCTCGTCGTGATGGTCGTCTATGCCGGGGCCGTCGCGCTCTTGGACCTGTTCGTTGCGCACCGCCTCGTGGACCAGGTCGACCGCCAGCTCTCGAGCCGCCTCGCCGCCGCCAGGGTGCGACCTCCGAGTCTGGCTACGAAGGAGCCGGACTCGCCAGGTGGAGGCGTCCACTACGGGCTGGGGATCTACGGCGAGCCGATCTACGTCTGGGAAATCAGACCCCACAGCCGCACAGCACTGGCGAACCCGGCCTCTCCGAGCTTGCCACCTCTGTTCTGGCCGCAACCGGGCACCGGGTCAGTCACGAAGACGCTTTCAGGTGCCGACTACCAGCTCTTGTCGGTTCCCTATCGGGGCGGTCTCCTCGTCGCCGGCGAGAGCCTGACCGAGCTGGCCCATGTAGAAAACGTCCTCGTCGTCTCCGAGGCCGTCGCGGCGCCTGTACTTGCGGTCGCCATCCTCCTCGCGGCCCTGCTTATCGGCCTCCGCTCGGCCAAGCCCATCGAGCTTGCCCACCGCCGCCAGCTGGAGTTCACGGCCGATGCCTCGCACGAGCTGCGCACACCCCTCAGTGTCATCGAGGCGGAGCTGTCTTTGGCCAAGAGCTTTCAGGGTCAGACCGAGCCTGCGGTCATTGACAGGATTGCCCAGGAAAGCGAGCGGTTAAGGCGGATAGTCGACGACCTGTTGTGGCTTGCCCGCTTCGACGCCGCTCCCCCACCGCCGGTCTCCGGAGAGATCGACGTCGCCACGGTCGCCGAAGTCTCCGCGGAGCGGTTCAGCGCTCTTGCTCTCGCAAGGTCGCTCGACCTGCAGCTCGAGCGGGTCGGGACAGGCCCCGCGAGGATCACGGCACCGGCGGAGTGGATCGACCGGCTCGCCGCGGTCCTCGTCGACAACGCCTGCAAGTACGCCGGCGAAGGCGGCTGCGTGCGCATCGAGGTCGGCCGGGTGGGCCAACGCGTCGTCCTCGCAGTCGAGGACAGCGGCCGCGGGATCCCCGAGGCGGAGCGGACACGGCTGTTCGACCGCTTCCGCCGCGGTACCGACCAGGCGCGCGGTCACGGGCTCGGTCTGGCGATCGGCGACTCGGTGGTCCGTTCCACGGGAGGCAGGTGGCAGGTCGGCTCCAGCGCACGGCTTGGTGGGGCACGCATGGAAGTCTCCTGGCCCGGCTGAGCCCGAATCGGAGCGGTCGCCACGATCGTGCAGTCCTCCGACTCGAACGCGATGATGATGGCAGGGCAGCCTCAGGGCACGACCACGATCGGATACCTGGCGCGGCGCACGAGCGCGACCGGCACGGATCCGACGACGTGATGGTAGGTCTGCACTGCGCTGCCTACGACGATGACCACGGTTGCTTCCCCTCCGTAGTCAAGCATGAGCTCGTCGGCGGCGGCCAAGAGCTCGTGGGCGATAAGACCGTCGCGTCGCCGGAAACGCCATCTCTGCTCGTAACCCTCCATGCGGGCTCGAATGGCCTCGGCGAACTCGTACTCAGCGGCGTCGAAGCCGTTGCGAATTTCCACCTGGGCATCAGCGGACATGCCTACGCCGACCGGTGCGTGGGCCACGTACACGATCTCGATGAACCCGACCCGGCCCGCGATCAGCCGCGTCGCCGCATCGAGAGCCCGAAATGCAGGCTCAGAGCCGTCGAAGCCCGCGACAACGAGGAGGCGGTCGTGGCCACCCAGGCCAGTTCCGGCCTCGAGGACCGTCCGGTTCTCGGTGTCGGATCCGTCCATTCCTCCGCTCCTCCCGAATAGGACTTCCGGTCGCTCGGCCGATCTCGCGCATCGATCGTGGCGCTGAGCGCAACCTTATTGGGTTGGCAGTTCCCCAACTGGATTGGCGCAAGCGGTGACCCGTTCAGGCCGTGGCCGGCTCGGTCCCCTGCAGCGGAGAGGGCAGTTCCGTCTGTTCCTTGAACCCGAATCGGTCGTAGACACGCCGGAGCGGGCCGGGGGCCCACCAGTTCGCGTTGCCGAGCAGCTTCATCGTCGCCGGGACTAGCAGCAGGCGTACGACTGTGGCATCGACGAACAGGGCCACCACCATGCCGATGCCCATCATCTTGGTGAAGGTGACGCTCGAGACGGAGAATGAGCCGATCACGACGCCGAGCATCAAGGCAGCGCTGGTGATAACGCCCCCCGTGCGCTGAAGACCGGTGGCGATCGCCGCGGTGTTGTCGCCGGTGGCGTCGTAGTGCTCACGGATGCGCGACAGCAGGAAAACCTCGTAGTCCATGGACAACCCGAACATGATGGCGAACATCAGTATCGGCGTGGAGGGGTCGATCGTGCCGTTGGGCGAGAACTGCAGCAACCTGGAGAAGTGCCCTTCTTGGAAGACGTAGACGAGGACCCCGAACATCACCGAGAGGGACAGGAGGTTCATGACGATCGCCTTTATCGGCAGGAGCACCGATCCGAACGCCAGGAACAGCAGGAGGAAAGTGGCGAGCACCACGACCAGCACCATCCACGGCAACGTGCGGCCCATGTCGGCGAGCGTGTCGGCCAAAAGTGCGCTCTGGCCGCCAACGTAGGAAACGGCGCCCAGCGGTGCCGCGAGGTTGCGAACCCGTGTAACGATTGCCTGCGCCTGGGGCGAGTACGGACCGGGCGCGTAGCTCACGTCCACGCGGGCCAGGTCCCCGTGAATGCCGGTCACCGCGGCCGCCGCGACCCCGGGAAGGTGGCGGACACCGCTCAGGTAGGTCTCGAGGCCGGCAATCCGCGCCCTCGAGGAGCCGACCGGGCCGCCGAAGTCCACAACCGCCTCGATGGGGGCGGTCGGGTTGCCGGGGAAGTCCCGGTTGAGCGCCTCGGTTACCTGCCGCGGAACCGAGCCCGCAGGCAGCACCGTGGCGTCGGTCCCTCCCCAGGCGATCTTCAAGAACGGCGAGCCGAGCAGGACGAGCACGACGACTATCACGCCGGCCACGGCCAAGGGCCGGCGCATGACGCGTTGGCCGAGCCTGTACCAGCCACCGCTCTCCAGCGGGCCCGGCGCCCGAGCGATCGATCGCCGGATCGTCAGAGAGTTGACCTTCGGCCCGAGCGCGGCAAGCAGCGCTGGCATGACCGTGAGGGCGGCCAGCATGTCCACGACCACGGTCAAGAGCCCCCCGTAGCCCATGGAGCGGAGGAAGGTCTCGGGGAACAGCATCAAACTTGCGAGGGCGATGGCGACGGTGACGCCCGAGAACGCGACGGTGCGTCCGGCGGTGGCTACGGTCCGCGCCACGGCCTGTTCGACGGGCACCTCCCGGCGCAGCTCTTCTCGGAACCGGCTCACCATGAAAAGGCCGTAGTCAATGCCGAGCCCGAGGCCGAGGATCGTCGTGATGTTCACCGAGAAGATCGACACGGCTGTGAACAGGGTCAGGATCCTCAACACGCTGAACGAGCCGAGAATGCCGATCCCGCCGATGACGAGCGGAAGGCTCGCGGCCGTCAAGCTGCCGAAGATCAGGAGCAACAAGATGAGCAGGATCGGAAGCGACAGGCTCTCGGCACGTCCGATATCCGCGCTCGTCTGATTGGTGATGGCCTCGTCGGTAGGTACCAGTCCGCCGACCTGGGTACTAAGGCCGCGCGCGCCGAAGTCAGCTTTGATGACGTTGTAGCTGTCCTGACGGGCGTCGTCGCTGGCACCGGTCAGCTCGATCACCGCGAAGCTCTCGTGGCCGTTCGCGCTCACGAAGCTCGCTGACCCGCTCGTCCAGTACGTCGCGTAGGACTTGACCGCCGAGTGCGGAAGAGCGCGCAGCGTGGTCGTCACAGCGGTCCTGAACGCGCTCGAACGCACGGACTCGGTCGCGCTCGAGTACAGCACCACCACGTCGCCCGCGTCCCGGCCGAACGCGCTCGAGGCGAGGGCGGCCTCCTGCTGGCTTTCGGTGTTGGGGGCATAGAAGCCCCCCGCGGTCTGCAGCCGGCCGAACACGCCGGTGCCCCAGACGAGCGCAACGACCACCGCGGCCAACGCGACAACGAGGGTTAGCCTGCGACGGCGGGCCATGACGCGCCCCCAGCGCTCGAACACGGTGCCCTGCTCCATGGTCCCTGCCCCGTCCTCGTAGATTGTGAGCGGTGCTCTTGTATCCAGAGCAATGCTCACACAGATTCGGCTGCTCTGTCAAGAGCACTGCTCATATTCGCGACTGGTGCTCTTGAGTGTGAGATGATGTGCCTATGCAATGCTCCGCAGTCGTCCCGAACGCACGTCAACGAGTCAAAGACGCCGTCACCGCCGAGATCGTCACCGTAGCCCGCGACCACCTCGCCACCGAAGGCGCTGACGCTCTGTCGCTGCGGGCAATCGCCCGACAGATGGGCATGGCCTCCTCGGCCATATACCGCTACTTTCCTTCGCGCGACGAGCTCCTCACAGCCCTCATCACTGAGGCCTTCGACGCCCTCGGGCAGGTGGCCGAGACGGCGGCCGCTGCCGAAGGGCGGGCCTTCGAACGTTGGCAGTCGGTGTGCCGGGCCGTGCGCGCCTGGGCCCTCAGACATCCCCACGAGTACGCCCTCATCTACGGCTCGCCCGTGCCTGGCTACGAAGCACCCGAGCAGACCGTAGGCCCGGCGAGCAGGGTAGCCCTGGTGCTCGCCGGTCTTCTCGTTGATGCGCAGCGCGCCGGCGAGCTCACAGAGATCGACGCACCCGCGCTCTCGCGGGCGATGGCCGCCGAGGCCCGTCAGCTGTCCCGCCTTGCCATGCCGGGCGTCCCTCTCTCGGTCGTGGCGAGGAGCATCGTCGCGTGGACTCAGCTCTTCGGGCACCTCAGCTTCGAGCTGTTCGGGCAGCTCGCCGGGGTCGTAAAGGACACGGAGCTGATGTTCGAATTCGAGATCGCGACAACTGCGGGTCTGCTCGGCCTCGAGCCGAGGGGGGCCCGACGCCACTCTCAGGCCGTTGTCCGGGGGGCGCGGCACTAAGCCTCCCGCAGCGCCTCGGCGGGCCGGGTCCGTGCGGCAAGCATCGCCGGGACGACGGCGAGAAAGCCTCCCACTACCACCACACCGAGAGCGAACAGCACGATGAGGCGCACGGGGGCGACGTCGACGGGGACCACGCCCAGGTTGGAGGCAAAGGCCCGCCAGATCACCCGCCCCGCCGCTATGCCGATCGGCACCCCGAGCACGATCCCGACGAGGCCGATCGTCGTGGACTGCCAGCACACCGCAGCACCAACCTGGCGGCGCACGAAACCGAGCACCTTTAACACGGCCACCTCCCTACGGCGCCGTGCGACGCTGACAAAGAGGAGATGGGCAAGGGCGGCGGACCCGAAGACGGCGAGCGTGATGCCGAGCAGGGCAGGGAAATTCACCGCCTGACCGAAATTGACTAAGTCCGTAGGCACCGCGGCCGGGGTCAGCAGCGACGCGAAGCGGCGCTCGAGACCGGCCGCGGCGGCGCGTCCGGCCTTTCCGGGCACCGTTCCGATCGCCATCTCCCACCCGACGTCACCATTGATCTTCGCCTGCAGGGCGCTCCGGCAGGCGGCAGCCCGAGGGCCGGGTGGGCAGGCCACTTCCTCGGCGGTGTGCACCGTCAACAGAGCGCCTGTGCCGAAACCTCCGGTGCCGAACTCAGGAGGGAGCGCCACCGTCCCGACCACCTCGAGCGAGAACGAACGCGAGGCACGGGTTGAGTTGAAGATGGTGACCGAGACCCTCGAGCCGAGATGCGCGCCCGTCTCCGCAAGCGTCGTGGCCCCGAGGGCGACCTCCCCGTTGCCCGTCGGGTAGCGGCCGTCGACCAGCGAGAAGGCCATGGGCCCTTCGGGTCCTCGACGATGATCGACTGCACGGTGGTGCCGTTCACGTCGATGAGCTTGCTGGTTATCTCCATGGTGATCTTGCTGACCGCACGGTTAGGCTCGGCAACCTTCAGGACTGCTCGCACCTGCTGGTAGCTGAGACTGCTCAAGTCGACCTGCCAGTTCATGCCGTAAAGGGCAGGGGTCGCCACGAGATTCGACAGGCTGGCGCCGAACACCGCCGTCGCCACGAGCGCGATCACAGCCACGACCGTGCCCAAAAGGGCTGTCACGACGGGGACGGCGGCACGGCCCTTCCCTCGCTCGAGGGCCCGGCTGGTGCCGACGACGACACTCGGTGGCGCACCCGCCCTGGCCAGAGCTCCGACGACGAGCGACGCGCGGCCCGAAGCGAGCTCGGCTTGTGGTTGGTCGGCCCTGGCCCTCGTCGCCCGCCAGGCCGGGTAGGCGCTGAGAAGCAGCGTCACGACGACCGTCGAGACTGCTCCGAGGCCGAGCACCAAGGCGTCGAATGCGAAGCCCTGTGCCGGATCGGCTATGCGGGCCTCACCGACGGGTGTCAAAGGCGAAAGAGCGAACGCGAGCCCGAGGGCGGCTGCCGCCCCGGCCAGTCCGATCACGCCGGCTCGCGCCATCCCCAGCGCGAAGACCTGTCTCGGACGTAGCCCGAGTGCCTCGAGAGTCGGGTAGGACTCGGCTTCCAGGAGGCTTTGGCGAGAGAGGGCCTGGCCTACGACCGCAAGGCCCACGATGCCCACGAAAAGGGCGAAGAGCCACCACCCGACCGCTTGAGGATGAATCGAGCGTTCGACCGCGGTGACACCGGAGTCTTCGGACTGGATCCCGTGGATCGGCGACATACCGGGGAGGTGTTGGAAGTCGACCTGGAACCGGGGCAGGTCCGCCGCTCCGTGGCGCAGGCGGACGAGAGCCTCGTAAAACGGGAGAGCCCGGCGTCCCTGCCCGCGATCGAAGGCCGGGCTCGTGTACAGGTTGTAGACGGGAGTGACCCCGGCCGGGAAATCCGTCAGGTTTGCTTCGATGCCGACGACGCGAAACTCGACCCGTGCCCCGCGCGGAGGCGGGTTGCCGTTCGCGAAGGCTCGTGCCTGTGCCAGTGAGTAGAACGGGACGGTGACCACGGACCCGATCCGCACGCCATATTGCTGCTCCATCGTGAAGCCGGCGAGGACCTCGTCGGCAGCTGTGGGCATGCGCCCTGCCACGAGCTTGGTCGTGCGCGTCACGTCCGTGGGCAGGCCCGAGATGTAGGCGTCGTTCTCGGGCACGATCTGGCCGTTGGCGACCACGTTCCCGTTCGCGTAACCCCTCTCGTAGTAGATCGCCGAGACATCTGGCAGTGAGGCAATTCCGCGCGGCAACGGCGAGGGGAAGCTCAACGCCTGCACGTCGTAGCCGTAGCGGGCGAGAAAGCGCGGGAAGGCCGAGGCGGTGCGCCCGCCGGTGGCGACGGCGCCGAGCACCGTCCCTCCGACGAGCGCCACGAGGACAGTGAGGGCAAGCCACGACCGCCAACGCTGCTGGAGTTCAGAGCGAAAAACGACCCGAACGGCCCGCATGAGATTCCCCCCCGTCCCAACAGAGTCTGCATTGCGCAGCTCATCGCTGCGATGGGGCCACCTCGTGACCCGGTCGTCGTGCTAGCACTAGTGCCGCTCTCCAGAGCCGCCGTGGGTCGGCGAGGCAGTCGGATCGGCGATGGTGCGGTTATGAGCTGGGTGCCTCAGCGACGCAGAACTCGTTGCCCTCGGGATCACCCATGACTGCCGAACGCCCACGGCCGGGCGACGAGCTGGCCGAGATCACGGTCGCGCCGAGGGAACCGAGCCGGTCGATCTCGCTCTCGAAGTCACCGGCTTCAAGGTCCACATGGGCACGGTTCTTGCCTGTCTTCGGCTCCGGCACCGGCTGCAGGTACAGCTGCGGGTAGCCGTCGGCCGGGTCGGCGACCAAGGCGCCGTCGGCCTCGTCGTAGACCACGGTCCAGCCGAGCGCAGCCGCCCAGAATGAGGCGAGCCGTCTCGAGTCGAGACAGTCGATGGTCACATATCGCAAGGCTGCCATCGGGGCCTTGCCTAGGACGGCTCGCGTCCGGCGGCGAGATCCGCGGCCACCGATACGGCCCAATCGTGCACCTGTTGCGCGTCGCGCCAGTCGCCTGAATGGTTCTTGGCCATCGCCCGGGCCGGGAAGCCCGTCGCCGTGGGCTCGAGACGGCCACCGAAGGTGCGCTGCCCACGAGCACCCAGGTCCGACATCGCCTCTGCGACCTGTTTGACCGGCGGGATCTCGCCAGAGCTTGCGGACGCGTCGAGCGGGCCGCTGGCAACCAACCAGACCGGGCACCTGCGCAACGCCTCAACGTGGCGGCGGGCGAACCAACGGGCGTCGCGATGCCAACGGTTGGCGTAGAGGGCACCGGCGATCACGACGGCGTCGAAGCCCTCGAGGCCCTTTACCTTGCGCGCCGGGTGAACTTCCGCCTGCATCCCGGCACCCGCCAGCGAGTCGCCGATCATCTCGGCCAACCCGGCGGTGCCCCCACGTTTGGATCCATAAGCGACGAGAACTTGCACTGGGCCTCCTTCGACGGCCCCCTTTGATCATTAAACGACTGCGCCGGCGTGTTCGCCAGAGGCGAATGACTCCGCCCCTGGCGCGACGCGAATGGGATGATGACACCGTGGACCTTGATACCTCGCGTGCGATTGAGCTGGCGCCGCGGGTCTGGTGGGTCGGTGCACTGCTTCCCGGAGATCCTTTCCAGTGCCACGTCTACCTGATCGAACAGGGCGACCAGTCGGTCCTGATCGATCCCGGGTCTGCCTTGACCGCCGCTGAGGTCGTCCGCAAGATCGACGATGTCGTAGGTGTCCACAACCTCCGTTGGCTCGTGTGCTCGCACTCGGACCCGGACATCATCTCGGCCCTGCCCACCCTTGTGGCCCGCGGCCTGCATCCCGAGGTCGCCATCGTCACCCATTGGCGCGACAAGGCGCTCATCCGCCACCTGGGAGTCGACCTGCCGTACTGGCTCGTCGAGGAGAACGGCTGGAAGCTGCAACTCGAGGACCGGTCACTCAGGTTCGTATTCACGCCCTACGCGCATTTCGCCGGCGCCTTCTGCAGCTTCGACGAAGAGTCGGGGACCCTGTTCTCGGCCGACCTCTTCGGTGGCTTTGCGGAGAACGACCATTGCCTGTACGCGACCTCGATGGCCTATTTCGAGCAGATGCGCGCCTTCCACGAGCACTACATGCCGAGCGGAGAAATCCTCGCTCACGCGCTGGTCGAGATCCGCCGCCTTCCCGTGCGCCTCATCGCGCCGCAACACGGCCTCGTGATCCCGGAAGATCTCGTCATGCCAATCGTGGACGAGCTCGCCAAGCTCGAGTGCGGCATTTACCTTCTCGCCCGGGAAGATCCCGGCCTGAGCTTCCTGCTCATGGCCAACCGGACGCTGCACGATCTCGTCCAGACGCTAGTGCGCGAGCCCGAGTTCTCCCTTGCGGTCGCTCACCTGGACGACATGGTGGAGCGGCTCCTCGGGGCGCAGCGCCTGGAGCTGTGGGCCCGTACCGGGAGCACGGTGCTGCTGTTCGACCAGAAGAACGCGTTCGCAGGCCAGGTCGGCGATCCTCCGCCCGAGGTCGTCGAGGTGCTCGCCGGAGGCGACCCGGTGCCGGGGCCGCGGCTCGTGCTGCCGCTGCGGCCACCTGCCTCGAGTGCCGTGACCGGAGTAGCGGTGCTGGAGTTCTCGGACACGCCAGCCCTCGACGAGCCCACCTTGGCGCTCGTCGAGGAGATTTGCCGGCTCGTCGAAGTCGGGCTCGAACGCGAGCTCTTCCGGCGTGCGGCGAACATCGACAGGGACGCCTTTTATGAACAGGCCATCCACGACCCGCTCACGGGACTGTACAACCGGCAGTACCTGGACGACGCCGCCCGGCGCCTGTGCGCCCTCGACGACCGGAGCCCCAGGCCCGCCGTCGCCGTCCTCATGGTGGATCTCGACGATTTCAAGGCGGTCAACGACAAGTTCGGCCACGCCGTCGGCGACCAGGTCCTGCAACACGTCGCGCGCTCCATCGGCGCCGGGTCGCGCCGGGGCGACATCGTCGTGCGCCACGGCGGAGAGGAGTTCGTCGTCGTCCTCGCAGGGGTGGACCTGGCGATCGCCCAGTCCGTGGCCGAGCGCATCCGGGAATCGGTGGCAGCGCCCGGCGGCGAGCGCCCGAGCGTCACCGCCAGCGTCGGAGTGGCGCTGCGTAAACAGGGGGAACGCTTCGACGACCTGGTCGAGCGCGCCGACCGGGCAATGTACATGGCCAAGGCCGCCGGGCGCGACAGGCTCGGAGTTGCGAAGTGAGGCTCCAGGCGCGTTTGATAGGCCGACGATGACTACCTACGAGGTGGACAGCGAGCACGGTACTCACCAGTTGCTCGCGTCCTGGCCCGATCTCCCCGAGCGTGCCAGCCATCGGGTTGCGGTGTTCCAGGAGCAGAAGCTCGCCTCGGTGGCAAGGAGCGTCCTCAACGCCGCCTCCCGCTACAGGTGGCGCCGCTTCATCCAGCTCCTGGACGCAGGCGTCTATCCCGGCCAGGCCGCATCCGAGCCGATGGGCCCGCCCGTCCTCGCGACGAGTGCCGTCCTCGGCGAGGTGCCCATGGGTCCCGAGCTTCAGGGCCGGATCGAGGAACTCGTCCCCGCCCCGGGTCAGGCGCCAGAGCCGGCCCGTGTCGACCAGGGCGGGTTCACCGAGCGTGTCCGTGTCGGAAACCTAGGCCCGCTGCTTTGGAGGGACTGGTACCGCCACCTGAGCGCTGAGGAGCGCGAGGCCCTAAGTGCCGAGCTCGACGCCGACCTCGCCGCCACGACGGGCCGGTTCGTCGAGCGGGCACGCCAGGCCGCCTGGTACCTGAGCGCCGAGATGCTGATCGACGAGGACCATTCGAGGCTCGCCACTGCCGGCAAGGCCGAGGAGGACGACGAGGGCGCAAAGGCATTCCAGAAGTCCCTCCTCGGGCTGTTGAGCGACCTGATCGGGCTTAGGGCCGAGTCGACCGCGGTCGACTGGGACCCGGACAACGAGGAGCTGCTCCGCGTCTACTCGCCCGTGAGCGTCGTCGGGTTCTGGCTCGACCCGGAGTGCTGGTACTACGGGTGGCCCGATCCTGACTCACCAGCCGGCCAGCCAACACTTTGGCAGCACGCCGGCACGTTGGCGACCGACACGAGCATCGGCGATCTGGCTGCGCACATCCACGAGAGGACCAATCGGGGCACCTGGCCGTTCGGAGGGAGCGCCCCCAACGCGAGACGCACCCTGTTCGGCGGCCGCCGCTGAGCCCTGCCGTGAGGTCCTCGCCACCGCGGGGTCCAGGCGGTCAACAAGTGCGAGCCCTGGCGCCGGGGCGGCCGCCTAACATGACCGGACCATGGTGAACCTCTCCGACAAGGCCCGGGCCGCCCAACAGGCCCTGCGTGATGCCTCCGCCAAGTACCAGGCGGTCGTGGATCGCGTGATCGAGGATCCGACAGGACCGTTCCTGAAGGACTTGCGCGACAACGAGGAAAGAGTCGCCGAAGCGGCTGCGAGCTGGGCGCTCGCGTTCGCTGAAGGCGTCGAGCCCCCTTCGGTCGGCTGATCGATCGTGCGGTGGCGGGCGCCACCGCGGCCCCGGGGTGGCCACGGCTGGGCGCAGAGGCGCTAGCCGCCAGGCTCGGCGAGGTGACGCTCAATGGTGTCGACCTTGGCGCGAAGAGCACCGGTGACACCGGGCCTGTAATCGACCTTGATCACCACTGACACGCGGGGCGAGTCCTCGGCCAGGCGCAGGACGCAGGAGTGAATGAGCGCCATGACCTCGTCCCACTCGCCTTCGACGTTCGTGAACATGGCGTTGGTCTCGTTGGGCAGCCCGCTCTCACGGACCAGTCTCACCGCCTCTGCCACGGCTGCACCGACCTCTTCGGGCCCGGTGGGGCTCACCGAGAACGCCGCGATCATCTGTCCTCCCGTCGCTTGGGCACTCCAGGTGGCGTACCGCTGGACGCCAGCCTTGCGCAAATCGGGAGATGGTGCGGCCCGGGGGGCCGCAGTTCTAGGGGTTCGGGAAGGCGATAGCTGAGACTGCGCTCGGTGTGACCGACTGAGCTACACAACTGGAGGTAGTCGCGTTGCGGGCCACGAAGTAGTACGTGCCGACCGCCGTCTGGGTGAAGCCGGTCGGGGCCGAGCCGAGCGGCAGCTTGATGTCGAGGATCCCCCAGCAGTCCATGGGAGACCCATGGGCCAGCGCCGTAAGGATGACGTAGTTGCCCAAGGACGGGTAGTAGAGACTGACCACGTGTGGCCCTGACGAAGCACCGGCTTGTCCCGTGCCCGACACGTAGACGATCCCGGTTCCGATCGAGCTGATGTTCGACGTCGACGCCGAGTCGAGGTTCGCGTACGACTGGGACCCGGCCGTCATGAAGTACGTGTCCGCGCCTGTGAGGGCAGTCTTCAGGTCAGACTGCGCCGCGGTGTTGTTCGCGGTCGTGCTCGTGGACAGGAAGGTCGGGATCGCGATGGCGAGGAGGATCCCGATGATGAGTAGGACGACGAGGAGTTCGACAAGGGTGAAGCCGCCCTCTTCGCTGTCCTCGCTGAAGCGATGATTGACCAAGACCTCAGCCCCCTTTTATGACTTTGACCAGGGTATTATCAATAGATCATCTAGCGTGACCAATCTTAGCCGCTTTCAGTGGTGAACTGGTCACTACTAGTGGTAGGGCACGGGCGGGCCTCTTCCCGCCCCGAGACCGGGTGGCTCAGGCCGGCTGGGAGGCGGTGCCGGGGCGCGCAGCGGTGGTGGAGCGCACGATCTCGGTGAGCTCGTCGCCGCTCATCGTCTCGCGCTCCAACAGCCTGGCCACCACGGCGTCGAGGACGTCCCTGTTGGCCGAGAGAAGGGTGCGGGCTCGCTCCTCGGCCTCTGCGAGCAGGCGGCTGACCTCTTCGTCGATGGCGAGCTGGGTCCCCTCCGAGTACGGGCGCGACTGCAGCTGGGTCCCTCCGAGGTACGCCTGGCCCTGGTCGCCGTAGCCGATCGGCCCGAGCCGCGGGGAGAGCCCCCAGTCGCGCACCATATGGACGGCGAGCTCGGTCGCACCGCCGAGGTCGCTCGAGGCGCCGGTCGACCCCTCCCCGAGCACGATGATCTCCGAGGCTCGGCCGCCAAGGCGGATCGCGAGCGAGTCGCGCAGGTAGCTCTCGGAGTACAGGTGCCGCTCGTCGAGCGGCAGCTGCTCGGTGACCCCGAGTGCGCGGCCGGCGGGGAGGATCGTGATCTTGGAGACCGGATCCGCGTGCGCCGAGAGCACAGCGACGAGAGCGTGGCCGGTCTCATGCACCGCGACCGAATACTTTTCCTCCGGCAACAGGGCATTCGACCCGTCGCGCCTTCCGAGGATTATCCGGTCCCGGGCCTCGTCAATATCCTGGGCCTCGATGACATCACGATCGTGGCGCACCGCCACGATCGCCGCCTCGTTTATGAGATTGGCGAGGTCGGCTCCTGAGAAACCGGGGGTGGCACGCGAGACCGCATCGAGGTCCACGTCGGGGCCGAGGTGCTTTTCCTGCGAGTGCACCTTCAAGATGGCGGCCCGCTCGGCCTGGTTGGGCAGGGGGATCTCGACCTCCCGGTCGAAACGCCCTGGCCGCAACAGTGCCGGGTCGAGCACTTCGGGACGGTTGGTGGCGGCCATGACGACGATGCCGGTGGACGAGTCGAACCCGTCCATCTCGGCCAGCAGCTGGTTCAAGGTCTGCTCGCGCTCGTCGTTGGAGATGATCGAGCCGCCCCGCTTTTGGCCTATGGCGTCGATCTCGTCGATGAAGATGATCGACGGCGCCCTCTTGCGGGCATCGGCGAACAGGTCGCGTACGCGCGACGCCCCGACGCCGACGAACATCTCGACGAAGCTCGATCCGGTGAGGGCGAAAAAGGGCACCTCCGCTTCACCGGCGACGGCGCGCGCCATCAGCGTCTTGCCGCTGCCGGGCGGACCGACCATGAGCACCCCACGTGGGCCGATCGCCCCGGCGCTCGCGTAGCGCCCGGGATGCTTCAAGAAGTCGACGACCTCGCTCACCTCGCGTTTCGCGCCCTCGTAGCCAGCTACATCGGCGAACCGGGTGGAGGGCCGCTGCTCGTCGTAGACCTTCGCCTTGTTGCCGCCGATGCCCATGATCCCGCCGGCGAGCTGGCGGCGGGCACTGCGGCTGAGCCACACGAAGATCCCGATGAAAAACAGGAAGGGCAGGAACGATAAGAGGTCGGTCACGAGGCTCGAGGTTGCACCGACCCCCGCTAC
Source organism: Acidimicrobiales bacterium (assembly GCA_049523315.1). Lineage (GTDB taxonomy): Bacteria > Actinomycetota > Acidimicrobiia > Acidimicrobiales > Bog-793 > Fen-455. The sequence goes on from JBEKMZ010000002.1 coordinate 54,584, forward strand.
AGAGACGTTGTGCGCCTTCAAGGTCGGGGCGAGCTGCGGGTCGTTCAAGACCGTCGGGATCTGAGTGGTGTAGTCGTCGCCGTTCTTCAGCTTTCCCGTGACGCCGCCGGTCGGGTTGATCGAGGCGGTGCTGACCTTGTTCGCCTCGACGCGGGCGAGGAAGGTGCTGTAGTTGAAATTGACCGTCGTCGTCGTCTTCATTTCAGGCAGCGACAACAACAGGATCGTGGCGAGGAGGCCAGCGAGGAGGAACCACCAGCGCACCCTCGGAGGAGGGGGCGGGGCCGGCTTCGGCTGTGGGTCACGAGGTGGCCCGGGGCTGGCGGGGCTCGTGAAATGACGGCGCTGCGTCAACGGGGCCTGCCACGTGCTCATGATTCTGGCGAGCGTACGTCATGACCGCGGCTCTCGCGCATGCCAGGCTGTCGCCGTGCAGGTCTACCTCATCGATGGCACCTACGAGCTGTTCCGCCAATACTTCGGCCGGCCCTCGAGCGCAGCCGCCGACGGCAAGGAGATCGGGGCCACCAAGGGAGTCGTGTGGTCAGTGGCCACGCTCTTGTCGAAGGGCGTCACACACGTGGGCGTCGCCACGGACCACGTCATCGAGTCGTTCCGCAACGACCTGTGGGCTGGCTACAAGTCCGGCGCCGAGGTGCCGGAGGAGCTGAAGTCGCAATTCCCCCTGCTGGAGGACGCCCTCGAGTCCCTCGGGGTCCGCGTCTTTGCCATGACTGAGCTCGAGGCGGACGACGCCCTCGCATCGGCCGCGGTGGTCGCGAGCGAGGATCCGAGGGTAGACCAGGTGCTCATCTGCACGCCGGACAAGGACCTCGCCCAGAGCGTCGTCCAAGCGCGCGTGGTCCAGCTCGACCGCCGCACGGGCGTCGTCACCGACGAGGAGGGCGTCCGGGACCGCTACGGGATCGCACCGGCGTCGATACCCGACTGGCTCGCGCTCGTTGGCGACAGCGCCGACGGCTTCCCCGGCCTTTCCGGCTGGGGCCGCCGGTCGGCCTCGCTGGTCCTCGCCCACTACGGCCACATCGAGGCGATCCCGGACGCGGTGACGGACTGGGAGCCGGAGGTCGTCCGGACGGTGCGCAGCGCCGCGAACCTCGCCGCCAGGTTGGCCGCCGAGCGTGAATTGGCGATGCTGTTCCGGGTACTGGCCACGCTCCGGGTCGACCGCGGCCTGCTCAAAGACGTGGACGAGCTCCGCTGGCGGGGCACCGCGCCGGGATTCGAGGACATGTGCCGCTATCTGCGCGACGACTCGCTCGCCGCCCGCATGGCGGCGTTAGGCGGATCTCGGGCCTCCTAGCTCCCGGCGCCAAAGACCCGGGCGAGCTCTTCGGGAACGGCTGACTCGAGCTGCGCGTAGGTGCACGAGGCGGGCTCGCGATCGGGGCGCCAGCGGCAGAACGAGGTCGCATGGCGGAACCGGTCGCCCTGGAGATGGTCGTAGCTGACCTCGCAGACGAGTTCCGGCACGAGCGCCGCCCAGGAGAGATCCTTTCCGGCGTTCCAGCGGCTCGGTGAGCCCGGCCGGCGCGTGCTGTCGGCATCGGGCGCCATCGCCTCCCACGGATGCCCGGCAGTGTCCTCCAGCCTGTAGGGGGCAAGCTCGTCCACGAGGCGCTTGCGTACCGCCACGGCGAAACCGGAGGCCACCCCTACGTGGTGGAGCGCCCTTTGCTCGTCGTAAAGTCCGAGGAGCAGCGAGCCGACTCCACCGGCGTCCTTGTGCCAGCGGAACCCGGCTACGACGCAATCCGCGGTGCGCTCGTGCTTCACCTTCAGCATCACCCGTTCGCCCTCGCGGTAGCTGAGCCCGACTGGCTTGGCGACCACACCGTCGAGCCCCGCCCCCTCGAAGCGCGAGAACCAGTCGCCGGCGACAGCGGGATCCGAGGTCGCCGGCGTCACATATACCGGTGGCTCGGCCCCTCCGAGCGCCTGCTCGAGGCCGGAACGCCTGGAGGAGAACGGCTCGGAGCGCAGGTCCACCTCGCCGAGGGCAAGCAGGTCGAAGGCGACGAACGATGACGGCGTCGAGGCGGCGAGTAACTTGATGCGCGATGCGGCCGGGTGGATCCGCTGCAAAAGGGCCTCGAAGTCGAGGCCCTCCCGCCCGGCGATCACGATCTCGCCGTCGAGGACGCAGCGCTCGGGCAGGTTCGTCAGCAGTGACTCGACAAGCTCGGGGAAATAGCGCGTGAGCGGGCGCTCGTTGCGGCTGCCGAGCTCGACCTCGGGGCCGTCTCGGAACACAATGCACCTGAAGCCGTCCCATTTCGGCTCGTAGAGGAGGCCTTCGGCCTCCGGCATCTGGCGGGAGAGCTTCGCCAGCATCGGCGACACGGGCGGCATGACCGGCAGCTGCACCGGGCAGATTCTACCGGGCAGGCGCCGAGTCACGAGGGGGGGGCGCCCTCATGGCCGGCCGCCCACTCCAAGAGCCGCTCGATCGGCCACGAGTTGACGATGGCGGCGGCGTCGACGCCCGCATGGACCGCCTGCTCGCAGCCGAGCCCCAGCCATTCGAGCTGACCGGGGGCATGCGCGTCGGTGTCGATGCTGACAAGGCACCCGAGCCCGACGGCGAGGCGCAGCAGGGGCTCGGGCGGGTCGCGCCTTTCGGGCCGCGAGTTGATCTCGACCGCGGTCCCGGTCCTCGCGCAAGCGCCGAACACCGCCGCGGCATCGAAGCTCGACGGCTCACGACCCTTGCCCACTAGGAGCCGGCCCGTGCAGTGGCCAAGGATGTCACAGTGCGGGCTCTCGACCGCCCTCACCATCCGCCGGGTCATCTGCGGCGCCTCCATGCGCAGCTTGGAGTGGACGCTCGCCACGACGACGTCGAGCCGAGCGAGAAGCTCCTCGTCTTGATCGAGTGAGCCGTCCTCCAAGATGTCGACCTCGATGCCCGTGAGGAGGCGGAACGGTGCCAAGCGCTTGTTGACATCCGCCACGACCTCGAGCTGGTCGCGCAGGCGCTCGGCGGTGAGGCCGCGCGCCACGGTGAGACGGGGACTGTGGTCGGTGAGGACGAGATAGTCGTGCCCGAGCCCGGCGGCGGTCTCCGCCATCTCGAGAATGGGACTCCCCCCATCGGACCAGTCCGAGTGGCTGTGGCAGTCACCTTTCAGCCTTTGTCGCAGCGCCTGCGCCTCGCCGCTGAGCGAGACGGTGTCGGTCGCCTCCAGCTCTTCGAGGTACGCGGGGACCTTGCCCGCGACTGCCTCGGCGATCACACGCGCCGTTGTCTCGCCGATGTTCGCAAGGCTCCTCAGCCTGCCCGAGGAGGCGAGGCGCCGGAGCTCGTCTCGGTCCAACGCGTCGACCGACGCCGCCGCCTTCCTGAAGGCACGCACCTTGTAGGTCTCCGCACCGTCGCGCTCGAGCAGGTAGGCGATGCGCCGAAGCGCCTCTGCCGGTCCCACCAGCCTGCTCCTCAGTCCTTGCGTGCCCGGCTCGGGGCCACGCGACTGGGCTCGTCGGGCTGTTTCGGGTACTGCGGCGGCCAGGGCGCATCCCGTAGCCCCGCCGCCCTGTCGTGGGCCGCCATCTCTAAGAGCGGCTCGAGCGACTGGAGCCGGTCGGCCATCGCTGCCCACGGGTCACCGAGGCGGCCGAGCCGCTCGGGAACCGTGGCGATGGTCAGCGCGTCCGGGTCTACCGAGGCCGCCTCGTCCCACGAGAGCGGTGTCGACACCTGGCCGTCGGTTCGCGAGCGCGCCGACCAGGCCCCGAAGACGGTCTTGTGGGGGGCGTTCTGGTTGAAGTCGACGAAGACCCTCCGGCCCCGCTCTTCTTTCCACCAGTTCGCCGTCACGAGGTCGGGCCGGCGGCGCTCTAGCTCGCGTGCGAGAGCGACCGCTGCCGCGCGGACCTCGAATGAGTCCCAACGCGCTTCTAGGCGCGCATAGATATGCAGCCCGCGGTTCCCGCTCGTCTTGGCGTAAGCGATGATCCCGAGCTCGTCGAGGAGGGCGCGCACGCAGTCGGCGGCCTCGCGGACCTCGGCGAAGCCGACGCCGACCTGAGGGTCGAGGTCGATGCGCAGCTCGTCTGCGTGCGCGGGGTCCTCCACGCGAAACGGCCAGAGGTGGAACCCGAGACAGCCCAGGTTCACCGCCCAGATCACGTGCGCCATATCGGCAATCACGAGCGCCCTAGACGTCGTGCCGTTCGGCGTCGACACTTCCACGGTCTGGAGCCATTCGGGGGCGCCTGGAGGCACGCGCTTTTGGAAGAAGGACTTCCCGAGCGCTCCGTCGGGGAAGCGCTGCAGCATCGCCGGCCGGCCCCGCGTCGCGCTAAGGATCGCTTCGGCGACCGCAAGGTAGTAACCAACGAGGTCGAGCTTGGTCGCGCCGAGGCCGGGGAAAAAGACCTTGTCCGGGTGCGAGAGCACGATCGTACGCCCGCAGACCTCGACCGGTTGGCTGTCCGGGCTCGACATTGCGACAGGCTACCTGGGTACGCGAATGAGCCCGCCTGGTTCCACCGTTGCCGGCCTTGGGCTCTTCCGGCGCCTCAGGAGGCGAGATGGACGATGTCGGAGATGACGAGGGTCATGACGAGGACGATCACGGCGCTGTAAAGGGCTGTGATCGGCCAGCGCCACCGGTGGTTCGCGAGCCAGAAGCGCCGGATCCCCCGTACGTCGAACACGAGGGCGACGATTCCTATGGGAAGGCCGATATCGGGGCCGACGTTGGCCGCGGCACCGAGCAGTGGCGTCAGAACTGGGAAGACCACGTAGCTGAGGAGGCAACGCAGCGCCGAGATCAGGATGGAGGCGCTGAATATCCGGTGCGCCGAGGCGTCGTCGGCTGACGGCGGTCCCTCGGGGATGCGCAGAAGACGGCGCATGGCGGCGTCCGCCGAGGAGGTGGCGGCTCCGGTGGGTCCCGCGTTCGGTGCGACCGCAGACTGGCTCACTTCGCCGAGGTTACGGCCTCGAGGCCCATGTCTCCAGCCGCGCCGGGGATCGGCCACTTACGGTCACGGTCCCAAGACGTCCTTGTCGTCAGTTCAGCTGCGAGACTGACCGCCGTGGCAAGCGGAAACGAGGCGGAGCCGGACCGGCCGCTCGAGGATTCGGGGCAGCGACCCGACGAGACGCCGGCACTAGCCCACCTGCCTGGCACCGAGCGCACCCGCCGCTTCCGTCCACGCCTGCGCTGGGAGCTAATCGGCTGCGGCCTGCACGGCCACGAGCTCGTCGGCACCGATGCCGCCGAGGTGCGACCGGAGGACCATCTGCTCGTCCGAGAGGCGGACGGTCTGCGGTGGTACCGGTGCTTAAGGTGTGACTCCTGGCTGCCGATGGCCCCGCCCAGCGTGCCCTCGAACCGCTTCCCGCCCGGGCGCGACGAGATCACTCTGCCGCTTCGCGGCAGGCCCCTTCGGAACCTCTATGTGCTCCGCCTGATCGCTCTCGACCGGGTGGTCCACTTCGTCGTGCTCGCGGTCCTCGGGATCGGGATCATCTTGTTCGCCGCCAATCAGAAGGATCTGCGCGGCGACTACCTCCGGTTGTTGAACTCGCTCCAGTCCAGTGTCGGCTTCGTCTCGAGCCGGCACGGCATCTTTCGCGAGATAACCCATCTTGTGACGCTGAAGACCCTCAAGCTGTATCTCCTTGGCTCCGCCTTCTCCGCCTACGCGGCCATCAACGGGATCGAGGCATTCGGGCTGTGGAGGCAGAAGCGTTGGGCTGAGTACCTTACCTTCGTCGAGGTCACGTTGCTGCTGCCGCTCGAGATCTACGAGCTCACCGGGACCGTCAGCTCCTTCAAGATCGGGGCGCTGGTGCTCAATCTCGCCGTGATGGTTTACCTGCTCTGGGCACACCGGCTGTTCGGCTTCAGGGGAGGTGGGAGCGTGGACCGCCTCCTGACCGAAACGGATATGGGCTGGGGTGCGCTGGAACGCGCGACCCCGGTCCCGCGCCAGGTGCCCTGACGACCGTGGCCCTGCTCGCCCTTCCAGAGGACTGGGACCGCGCCCTTGCCGTCGTCGCACATCCAGACGACCTCGAGTTCGGTGCCTCCTCAGCGGTCGCGCGCTGGACAGGTGCGGGAAAGGTCGTCGAGTACGTGCTCGCCACCCGTGGCGAGGCCGGAATCGACGCCATAGCGCCCGAGCAGTGCCGCGTAATCCGCTCAGCTGAGCAGATGGCCAGTGCGCGGGTGGTGGGCGTGGACCGGGTCTCGTTCCTCGACCACCCTGACGGAACGCTCACCTACTCGCTCGAGCTTCGCCGCGACATCGCCCGTTCGATCCGGTCCTACCGCCCGGACATCCTCGTGTCCATCAACTACCACGCCAGCTTCGGCCCGGGCTCGCCCAATCACGCCGATCACCGGGTCCTGGGCGAGGCGTTGCTCGACGCGGCACGCGACGCCGCCAACCGCTGGGTGTTCCCCGAGCTCGCCGCCGAGGGCCTCGAGCCGTGGCACGGCCTGCGCTTCGCCGCCTTCAATGCCTCGCCTGAGGCAGACCATTTCGTAGATGTGACCGACTATCTCGATCGCGGGATCGCCTCGCTAGCCGAGCACCGGGTCTATCTCGAGAACCTGCAGGGCGAGTTCGACCTCGTGAAGTTCCTGCGCTCGAACGCCGAGCAGGCCGGCTTGCTGGCGGGCGTGCCCCTCGCCGTCACCTTCGAGGTGGTCCGGTTCTAAAGCGCGCCGGGCGGAGACCCCGGCAGGCGGACCTTACAACGGTGTGGAGGCGGCGGGCGACGTCCCATCCGAGGCTGTGCCCGGGACGGCACCGTCGCGGGCACCCCACCTGGCCACCCCACCGAAACCACCGAACGGACCCGGGCCGGCCGCGTTGGCGCCATCACGAAACGGCCCAGGGCCGAACCCGCCCGGCCCGCCAGGCACCGGGAGAACCGGCACGGCCGATGGGCCTTGCCCCACACGGACCGACACCGCCGCGAAGCTGTTGTTCGACCCCGGTCTGCCAGAAGCCAGCAAGAAATCACCCCTGGCGACCGAGGCGATCGTCGTCTTGCCGCTGCTGTCGGTGAAGGCCGTGCTCGAGCCCGTCGTCACGGTCTCGGTCGTCCCGCCGAAGGTGGTGATCGTTATCGTCGTGCCGGAGACACCCGTGACACGACCGGCCACCGACGGGAGGACGATCTCGATCGTCGTGGCATCGATCTGGTCGTGGTCCGACGACAGCGTGCCCGTGACGAAGACCTCGGTGCCCGCTTGGAGGTCGGAAGCTGGGGCCGATTGCCCGCCTTGTTGGTAGGTGGTCGAGCTAGAGGTTTTCACCGTGACGTTCAAGCCGTCCTGCTGGGCGACGACGACTACAGAACCGTTCACGCTCATGACCTTGCCCGAGACATGCGGCAGGACGATCACGACCGTCTCGACGGGGGACGAGGGGCCTGTGCTCGAGCTGTTCGAGCCCACGGCGGGGGCGCGCAGGAACATGACCTGCTCTCCGGAGGCGAGAGCCGAACGCGCGATTTTCTTGCCGCTCTCGCTATAGGTGGTCGAGGCATTGGTCGTGACCGTGAGGCTGCCGCCGAAGGGCGTGTCAACCGTGATCGTCGTCGCGCTGAGACCTGTGATCGTGCCACCCCGGCCGAAGGCGGCCGGGCCGGCACCCCAGCGGCCGAACCCCGGCCCGAAACGACCGAAGCCGCCGGGCCGGGCGAGGCGCGGTTTCGGAGAGGTCGTGGACGGCTTCGCCGGTTTCGACGGGCTCGAAGAGGTGGCGAGGGCCTGGCTCGCCGGCTTCGCCGCCGAAGCGCCTGACGCGGCCGAGGCTATGCCGTAGCTCCCCGCCGCCAGACCGCACGCGATCACGGCGCCAGCACCGGCGCGCAAAGCGAGCCGGCGCCGGCGAGCCGTAGCTGGCCCGGCGATGTCCTGTCTAGGTCCTGGATCTGTATCACTCATGTCGAGCAATCACTCATGTCGAGCACCTCTATCTCGGCCGAGAGAGGGGCGGGCCGGCCTTGAGCTTGATCGGCCCACCCCTTGCTGGACGAGTCTGCTCTCCCACTCTGTGAAACACCTTGGAATCGGCTTACGGCGCGGGGAGTAACGGCGCAGGCCGCCACGCACCGGCGCTCAGTTGACGATTGCGGAATAGACGAGCTGCTTGAGCTCGCGGCGGATCGGATAGGTGGTCGAGGGGAGCAGCTGTGTGAAAAACAGCACCGTCAGCTCCTCAACGGGGTCGACCCAGAACAGCGTGCTCGCCGCCCCGCCCCAGCCGTACTCGCCGGCGCTCGAGGTCACCTTCAGTGCCTGTGGCTCCACTACAACCGAGAAGCCGAGCCCGAAACCCACCCCGGCCTCGGCCTGCTCACCGATCGGGTTGCCGAACTGGGCCAGCTCGGCGCCGCCGGGAAGGTGATTTCGGGTCATGTACGACACGGTGCGCGCTCCCAGGATGCGGGCGCCTTCGAGCTCGCCGCGGCGCAGGAGCATCTGGCTGAACCGGTGATAGTCCCCCGCCGTCGAGACGAGACCGCTGCCGCCGAGCGGAGCGCTCGGACGTCTCAGCGCGACCTCGCCCAGGTGCGTGGCCCGTGTCGCCCGACCGGTCACGAGATCGGGGCTGTAGAGGACTGCCAGCTTCTCGGCCGCGTCCCCCTCGACGTGAAAAGTCGTCTCGTTCATAGCGAGGGGCCCAAAGACGCGCTCGGTGAAGACCTCCTCGAGGCTCTGGCCCGTCGCCACCTCCACGACGCGCCCGAGGATGTCGGTCGCCACCGAGTAGTTCCACGCCGTGCCCGGCTGGCACAACAACGGGAGCCTCGCCAAGCGGCGGCAGCATTCGGCGAGGTCGAGGTCCGGGGGAGCGTCCCACTCGAATCCGGCGGAGCGGTATATGGCATCGACGGGGTGGTTGTACATCCAGCCGTAGGTGAGCCCGGCCGTGTGGGTCAAAAGGTGCCAGATCCTCATCGGCTCGGACATCGGCACCGTCACGGGCCGGAACGAGGAACCTCCGGAGAAGACACGGGTCTCCGCGAACTCCGGTATGAACTTGCTCACCGGGTCGTCGAGCGCGATCAGGCCTTGCTCGTAGCAGGTCATGGCCGCAACCGAGGTGACGGGCTTTGTCATCGAGTAGATGCGAAAGCGCGTGTCGTCCTCGAGCCCGAGGCCCTTCTCGAGATCGCGAACTCCCCCACGCACGACATGGGCGACCCGGCCCGACCGCGTCACGACGGCAAGATAGCCGGGGATCTTGCGGTCCTCCACATAGCGGTCGAAGTGCCGGCCGATGTGGGCGAGGCGCCGCGCGTCCAACCCAACTTCCATGGGCTCGAGCTCGGGCGTTATCGCGGACATGAGGACCACGTTATGACCTGAGAAGATGTAGCCATGACGAACCTGCGCGGACGCAACTTGTTGAAGGAGATCGACCTCACCAAAGAGGAGTTTCTCTATCTCGTGGACCTCGCCGCCCGGCTGCGAGAGGACAAGCGGGCACGGCGCGAGCGTCAGCGCCTTTCAGGCCTCAACATCGCGCTCATCTTCGAGAAGGCCTCGACGCGCACGATGTGCGCCTTCGAGGTGGGAGCCTATGACCAGGGTGCACACGTCACCTACCTCGGCCCGAGCGGCTCGCACATCGGCCAGAAGGAGTCGATCAAGGACACCGCTCGTGTGCTGGGCCGGATGTACGACGGGATCGAGTACCGCGGATCTGTCCACTCCTATGTCGAGACCCTCGGCCAATACGCGGGCGTGCCCGTCTGGAACGGGCTCACTGACGACTGGCACCCCACCCAGATGCTCGCAGACATCCTCACGATGCGCGATCACGCCGACAAGTCCCTCGAGGAGGTGTCCTATTGCTATCTCGGCGACGCCCGTAACAACACCGCTAACTCGCTGCTTGTCACCGGAGCCCTGTTGGGCATGGACGTACGCATCGCCGCACCCGAGGCGCTCTGGCCCTCTGCGCAGGTCCAGGCGACGGCCGAGGCGTTGGCTTCGGACTCCAGGGCCCGCATCACCGTCACCGACGACGCCGCCCGGGCGGTCGCCGGGGCGGACTTCCTCTACACCGACGTCTGGCTGTCGATGGGCGAGCCAGCCGACAAGTGGGACGCCCGCATCGACCAACTGCTCGCCTACCAGGTCAGCGCGCCGCTGATGGAGGCGACCGGTAATCCGGATGTGAAGTTCCTGCACTGCCTCCCCGCGTTCCACAACACTGAGACAGAGATCGGCCGCCAGATCTTCGAAAGGCGCGGCATCGAGGCACTCGAGGTGACAGAGGGCGTCTTCGAGTCGAAGGCTTCGATCGTCTTCGACCAGGCCGAGAACCGGCTCCACACGATCAAGGCGTTGATGGTCGCCACCTTGACCGGGGAGTGATCGCCGCTCTGACGCATCGTTTATGGGGCGCGGGCCTAGGGTAGGAGCGTCCATCGGGAGGGGGCGGTCTACCAGTGGCGACAAAGCGCGGCACGAGTCCTCGTGCCGCAAGACGAGACGATGCTTCGACTCGAGCCGAGAGCGCTTCGACGCGGCCTGCCACGGCAACTGACAAAAGCCCGGCACTCTCCGCCAGGCCCGTCATCGCGCACGTCCGGCCTCAGGTTGACTGCGGGCGCAGACCGGCCAAGGCGACCGTTGGGGACCTCCTCGGCGTCGAGGCGGACGTCTTCGTGGACGGGCACGATTGGCTCTGGTGCGAGGTGCGCTACCGCCACGACGACGATGCAGGCTGGTCCACGGTCCCAATGGAGAGCACCGGCAACGACCACTGGCGCGCCGTGTTCCCGATTACCTCGCTCGGGCGCTACCGGTTCTCGGTGCGGGCGAAGGTGGACCATTTCGCGACCTGGTCGCACGACCTGAAGGCACGGGCGGACGCGGGCCAGGACCTCAGCAACGAGCTCGTGATCGGAGCTGAGCTAATCGAGGGCGTGACGCGCCGGGTCCGTGGGGATGACCGTACGGCGCTCTCGGTCGTCGCGGCCGAGCTGCGCTCCAGGCCCGCTGAGCTCAAGCGGGAGATGCCGCAGGCGACTCTCGAGTGGGCTGGCATCAAAGAGCAGGAGAACGCCGAAGGCCCCGGGTTGGGAGACGTCGTCTTCTCCGATCGAGTCGGCCGGCTGATGGGCGCGCTCTCGGACGGCGGCCGGGTGGCCAGCTCGGAGTCCTTCAGCGTCACGGTCGACCCCGCCAAGGCGCGGTTCAGCGCCTGGTACGAGATGTTCCCGCGCTCGGCCGCCTCGACAGGCCGCCACGGCACCTTCGCCGATGTCCGCGAGAGGCTCGACTACGTATCGCAGATGGGCTTTGACGTCTTGTACCTGCCCCCCATCCACCCGATCGGCCGGACGGGGCGCAAGGGTCGTGAAGGGGCGGTGTCGGCCGGACCCGACGAGCCCGGCAGCCCGTGGGCGATCGGCTCGTCCGAAGGCGGCCACATCGCGATCCACCCTTCGCTCGGCACCTTGGACGACTTCTTGGCCCTTGTCTCCGACGCGGCGGCACGGGGCATTGACGTCGCGCTCGACGTGGCCTTCCAGGCCTCGCCCGACCATCCATGGGTCACCGAGCACCCTGAGTGGTTCCACCACCGCCCCGACGGCTCGATCCGTCACGCCGAGAACCCGCCGAAGAACTACGAGGACATCTACCCGTTGAATTTCGACACCGCCGACCGGCAGGCGATGTGGGCCGAGCTCTTGGAGATCGTCCGTTACTGGATCGCGCAGGGGATAAAGGTGTTCCGCGTCGACAACCCCCACACGAAGCCCTTCGCGTTCTGGGAGTGGCTGCTCGCGACCATAAGGTCCGAGGCACCCGAGGTGATCTTCCTCTCCGAGGCCTTCACCCGACCCCGGGTCATGGAGCAGCTGGCCAAGATCGGCTTCAGTCAGTCCTACACGTACTTCACCTGGCGGACCTCGAAATGGGAGCTGGAGAGCTACTTCAACGAGCTCGTCCGTTCTGATGTCGCCGACTATTTCCGTCCCAATTTGTGGCCCAACACCCCCGACATCTTGAGCGCGGAGCTTCAGACCGGCGGCAGGGGCGCGTTCCTCTCGCGTCTCGTGCTCGCCGCCACATTGGCCTCGAGCTACGGGATATACGGGCCGGTCTTCGAGCTCCAGGAGCATCTCGCGCGGTCCGCTGGCTCGGAAGAATACGCTCGCTCGGAGAAGTACGAGATCCGCTCGTGGAACCTGAGAAGCCGCGACAGCCTGGCGGGCTTCATCGGGCTCGTGAACAAGATCCGCCGTGAGCACCCCGCCCTGCAGTTCAACGACACCTTGAGGTTCCACGCGGTCGACAACGGCGAGATCATCTGCTATTCCAAGACACGTCAGGGCCCTACAGGCCCTGACGTCATCGTGGTAGCGGTCAACTTGGACCACTCCTATCCGCAAGCCGGTTGGGTCGATCTCGACTTGGGCTCGCTCGGGGTCGACTACCGGCGGCCCTATGTCATGCACGACTTGCTCACAGAGGCGCGCTACTCGTGGAACGGGTCCCGCAACTTCGTGAGGCTCGATCCCGCCGGTGTCCCCTGCCACGTCTTCTCGCTCGAACAGCCCACGGCGCGGCGCTCACCGCCAGGCGACGACGACGCCGTATGACCGCAACTGATCTGCTGCGCGATCAACGTGGGGCGAGCACCAAAGAGCGCGACCCACGAGACCCGGTCGGGGCCCGCGAGGCGCACCCGGCGCTCGAGACGAGCACCACGAGCGCGTCGGGGGGCTGGTACAAAGATGCCGTCATCTACGAGCTCCACGTGCGGGCCTTCCGCGACGCCAACGGCGATGGGATCGGAGATTTCAAAGGCCTGATCGAAAAGCTCGACTACCTCCAGGGTCTGGGAGTGACGGCGCTGTGGCTCCTTCCCTTTTACCCCTCCCCTCTTCGCGACGACGGCTACGACATATCTGACTACCGGCAGGTGCACCCGTGCTACGGGACCTTGCGGGACTTCCGCCGCTTCCTCGCCGAGGCGCACCGGCGCTCCATGCGCGTCATCACCGAGCTGGTGCTGGCGCACACCTCCGACGCGCACGAGTGGTTCCAGCGGGCCCGGCGCGCCAAGCCTGGATCGAGCCACCGCGACTTCTACCTTTGGAGCGACACCCCGGACAGGTTCTCAGGCGCCCGCGTCATATTCAAGGACTTCGAGGCCTCGAACTGGTCCTTCGACCCGGTGGCGGGGGCCTACTTCTGGCACCGCTTCTACTCGCACCAGCCGAGCCTCAACTACGACAACCCCGCCGTTTGCGAGGCCATGTTCGACATCGTCGACTTCTGGCTCGACATGGGCGTCGACGGGCTGCGCCTCGACGCCGTCCCCTACTTGTACGCCCGTGAGGGGACGACGTGCGAGAACCTGCCCGAGACCTTCGCGTACCTGCGCCGGCTGCGCGCCCACATCGACGAGCGCTTCAAGGCCCGCATGCTGCTCGCCGAGGCGAACCAGTGGCCCGAGGACGCTGTGGCCTACATGGGCCAGGGCGACATCTGCCAGATGGCCTTCCACTTCCCTCTCATGCCGCGCATGTTCATGGCGGCCCGCCAAGAGGACCGCTTCCCGATCGTAGATATCCTCTCGGAGACCCCGACGACGCCGCCCGACGGCCAGTGGGCGCTGTTCCTGCGCAACCACGACGAGCTGACGCTCGAGATGGTGAGCGACGAGGAGCGCGACTACATGTACCGCGCCTACGCCCAAGACCCCCAAGCCCGCGTGAACGTGGGGATCCGGCGCCGGCTCGCCCCCCTTCTCAGCAAGGACCGCAAGCTGATCGAGATGATGAACGGGCTCCTGTTCTCTATGCCGGGGACGCCGATCATCTACTACGGCGACGAGATCGGCATGGGCGACAACATCTACCTCGGCGACCGCAACGCGGTCCGCACTCCGATGCAGTGGAACAGCGACCGCAACGCCGGATTCTCGGCCGCCAACCCGCAGCGGCTCTTCCTGCCGGTCATCATCGACCCCGAGTACCACTCCCAGGCCGTCAACGTCGAGGCCCAGCAGCAGAACCCAACCTCTCTGCTGTGGTGGATGAAGCGCCTCGTTGCCCTCAGGCAGCGCCACAGGGCATTCGGGCGCGGCTCGCTCCAGGTGCTCCAGCCTGACAACCGCAAGGTGTTCGCCTTCGTCCGCCGTTTCGAGAACGAGGCGATCCTGTGCGTGTTCAACCTCGCCCGTCACGTCCAGTGCGTGGAGCTGGACCTGTCCGAGTTCCGAGGAGCCACCCCGGTCGAGCTGTTCGGCAACCTCAAATTCCCCGCCATCGGTGAGCTGCCTTATTTCATCACGCTCGGCCCACACGGCTTTTACTGGTTCTCCCTAGAGCGCGAACCGAAGGAGTCGACCCCCAAACGCCGCTCGTTCCGGGTCTCGGGGCAATGGGACAGCGTCTTTCGCGGAGCGGCGCGCCGCCAGTTCGAGGCCTTCCTCCCCTCCTATCTGGCCGAGCGGCGGTGGTTCGTGCAAAAGGGCCGGACGATAACCTCCGCCAGCATCGCGGACACCGTCCCGATTACGGCCCAGTCGGCACCCGGCACCGGACGACGCAAGGCCCCGCCCATCGCCCATCTGCTGATTGTCCAGTTGGAGCTCGACCATGGCAGCCCAGAGCGCTACACGATGGCGCTCGCCTACCACTCCGGAGCCGAGGCCGAGGAGATGAACAAGTGGCACGACGAGGCCGTCGTCGCAGACCTTCGCGCCGAGGGGGTCGACGGGGTCCTCTTCGACGCCCTCTACTCGCCCGCCTATGTCAAGACCATGTCCGACCTACTCGCCCGGCGACGCAGCTTGGTCGGCGGCCACGGCCGCGTCGTGGGAGTTCCTTCGACCCTCCTGCGCCATTTCGACAACTGCCTGAAGGAGGACTGCCCCTCGACACCGCTCGCGGCCGAGCAGTCCAACAGCTCGGTGACGCTTGGGAACCAGGCCATCGTCAAGTTCATCCGCCGCTTCGAAGAAGGCGTCAACCCGGGCGTGGAGCTGGGGCGGTTCTTGAGCGAGCGGGCCCACTTCCCCTACTCGCCCCGCAGCGGCGGCAGCATCGAGTATCGGGCCGACACACCGGGGGTCGCACCGGCCACAGTGGCCATGCTCGAAGAGTTCATCGAGCACGAGGACGTCGGCTGGGACTACGTTGTCGACGCCCTCAGCTACGGACTCGAGGAGGCCCTCGCCCACAGCGGCGATGCGGAGCTCAACTTGAACCCGCCCCGAAGCCTGTTCTCGCTCGACCGGAACGACCTCGAGCCTGCCCACCCACTCGTGGGCCCGCACCTGGCGTGGGCAAGCCTGCTGGGCCAGCGCACCGCCGAGATGCACGCCGCGCTGACCTCCGATGCGCGCGACCCGGACTTCGCCCCTGAGGCTCTCACCGGAGTCGACCGCCAAGCGCTCTATCACGGGGCGCGCAGCTTGACGCGACAGGTCTTCCGCGAGGTGGGCTCTTTGGGCCTGACCTCACCCCATCTGCAAAAAGCCCTCGCGCGTGAAGATGAGATCCTCGCGCGGCTGCGCAGGTTCGCCACGTTCTCGGCGCAGGCAAAGCGCATCCGCTGCCATGGCGACTATCACTTGGGCCAGGTGCTGTGGACCGGGAAGGACTTCGTCATCATCGACTTCGAGGGCGAGCCAACCCGCTCGCTCGGCCGGCGCAGGCTGAAGCGACCCGCCGCGGTCGACCTCGCCGGCATGGTCCGGTCACTGCACTATGCGGGCCAGGCCGCCGAGCTGCGCCTCACGCGCGACCTCGGCATCCCGATCGACGGCGAAGAGATCGAGAGGGTCGAGGCATGGGTCACCTTCTGGCACCGATGGGTGTCGGGGACTTTCCTCGAGGCGTACATGGCACTGGCCGCCGGCGCCGGCTACCTGCCGCCCGAGCGCGCCCAGGTGGCCCAGATACTCGACTTCTTCCTCTTGGAGAAGGCCGTCTACGAGCTGAGCTATGAAGCCAACTCCCGCCCCGGTTGGGTCGACATACCCGCCCGCGGCATCCTCGACATCTTGGCGATGGGACCGTGACCAAGCCCTCGGCTCTGAGCGAGCTCGCAGGCCTGTATGGGATACAGGCGTCCTATCTCGCCGTGGACGGGTCGACCCGCGTCGCCGACAAGGACGTGGTCATGGCGTTGCTGCGCTCGCTCGAGGCCCCGGTCGACAACCCTCACGAGGTCACCGACGCCCTAAGGGCGCGGCGGCTCGCGGACGCTAGGCGGGTGCTCGAGCCCGTCGTCGTGCAACGCACCGGCCGGCCGTCGCCGGTCACGGTCACCTTGCCAGAAGGCGTGGACCCGCGCCAGGTTCGGGTGTGCATCGACCTCGAGGACGGGGCCGGCCGCCACGAAGGATCGTCCCTGCGTCTGGTTCTGTTCTCCGGCGTGGAGATGGGAGGCGGCCGTTACGGCCTCTACCGCTTAGACCTCGCCGCGCTCGAGACCGAGCCGGTGCCGCCGGGCTACCACCGCCTTGTCCTGGAGGCCCCCGGCGCGAGCTCCAGTGCCCTTTTGATCGTTGCCCCTAATTGTCCCGCGGCGCGGCGGGGCTGGGGCGCCTTCATGCCCCTGCACGCCCTTCGCAGCGAGGCGGACTGGGGCACGGGCAGCTACAGCGATCTGGCCGGCCTGGGCCGCTTCATATCGACCCTTGGCGGCGCCATGCTCGCCAGCCTGCCGCTCTACCCGTCCTTCCTCGACCCGCCCGCAGACCCGAGCCCGTACCGGCCGGTGAGCCGCCTGGCGTACAACGAGCTCTTCATCGACCCGACGGAGCTGCCGGAGCTGCGCTCGTGTGAAATAGCGCGCCAGCTGCTCGAGGCCGACGACTTCCTGGAGCGGATCGCGGCTGCCCGCCGCTCGCCCCTGGTCCAGTACGAGGAGGTATCGAGGCTCCGGCGCCAGGTGCTCCAGCCGATGGCGGAGAGCCTGTTCTCGGGCTCGCCCACCCACCGGCGCGAGGCGCTCGACGCGTTCGCCCAATCGCATCCGGAGCTGGTCGCCTATGCCAGCTTCCGGGCCTCCCTCGACGCAACCCGCCTCGGCGGTGGCGGTGCGGCGGACGGCGGGGGCGGGCGAGACACCGCCTTCGGCTACCACCTTTACTGCCAGTGGGCAGCCGCCGAGCAGCTGTCCGCGGCCGGCAGGGCGCTGCCGCTCTACGCGGACCTTCCCATCGGGGTCCATCCGGAGGGCTTCGACCCGCACTTCTCACCCTTTTCGTTCATCTCCGCGGCGCGCGGAGGTGCACCACCCGACGCGTTCTTCAAGGCTGGCCAGGACTGGGGATTCCCTCCCCTACACCCGGAGCGGATCAGGCTGGACGGCTATGGGTACCTTCGCGCCGTGCTCTCGCGCGCCTTGCGCCACGCCGACTACCTGCGGATCGATCATGTCATGGGGCTGCAGCGCCTCTACACGATCCCGGAAGGCTTTGACGCCGGGCACGGGGCCTATGTCAACTACCGCGCGGACGAGCTGCACGCTCTCGTCTCGCTCGAGGCCCACCGGGCCGGGGCCGTGGTGGTGGGCGAGGACCTCGGAACGGTGCCCCACGAGGTGCGCGAGCGCATGGCCTGCGACAAGATGCTGCGCTCGTGGGTGTTCCAGTTCGAGTCCTCGAGCGAGACGCCGCTGCCGACACCGCCGCGCGACGCCGTCGCCTCCCTCGGCACCCACGACCTACCCCGCTTCGGAGCGTTCTTGTGGGGCGAGGACATCGACGAGAAGCGGGCCAAGGGCGAGCTCTCCAGGAGGGAGGTGGCTTCGCAGCGGACCGACAGGAACTCTTGGCGCAAGGCACTGCTCGAGGCCATCGGTGCACCGGCGTCGGACCGCCAGGCCGCGGCGACGACCGCGGCCGCCCTCGAAGGCTCGCTCGCCCACCTCGGCCGCAGCGTCGCCGAGCTGGTGCTCGTCGATCTCGAGGAGCTCTGGGACGAGCGCCGGCCGCAGAACAGGCCCGGCACCGGGGCCGAGGCGCACAACTGGACACGGCGTGCGTCCCACAGCCTGGCCGAAATCCGATCCGACCCGAGAGTGATCGAGGTGCTGGAGCGCCTCGATCGGCTGCGCCGAGGCAGCCTCGCCGGAGACGGGCTCCGATGAGCGGCCTCGACCCGGACCAGGCGGTGCCCGTGCGAAAGGCCGCGGGCTCGAACGCGAGCGAGCTCACAGAGGATGACCTATACCTGTTCAACGAGGGGACGCACCGTAAGCTCGCCGACAAGCTCGGCGCGCATCCGAGGCCCGGCGGGGGGACCTTCTTCGCCGTCTGGGCGCCGAACGCGACCAGGGTCTCAGTTATCGGGGACTTCAACTACTGGAACCGCACGGCCGATCCCCTCTCGCCCCGCGGCGTGTCTGGCATATGGCAGGGCCACCTCGACTCAGCCAAGCCGGGCGATATCTACAAGTTCGCGATAACGACCGCCCAGGGCGAGCTGCTGGAGAAGGCGGATCCATTCGCCCGCTGCAGCGAGCCCGCGCCACGGACGGGCTCGGTCGTGTGGGACCTCTCATACGAGTGGAACGACGGCGAGTGGATGCGGACGCGCGGCGAGCACATGTCGCTCGGGGCGCCGATGTCGGTCTACGAGGTCCACCTCGGTAGCTGGCGTCGCGACCCGGAGGACCCGAGGCGCCTGCTGGGCTATCGCGAGATCGCTGCGCCGTTGATCGAGCACGTGAGCCGGTGCGGGTTCACCCATGTCGAGTTCCTGCCTTTGATGGAGCACCCCTTCTACGGCTCGTGGGGCTACCTGACGACGGGCTTTTTCGCCCCGACACGGCGTTACGGCGACCCCCAGGATTTGATGGAGCTCATCGACCGCCTGCACTGCGCCGGCATCGGGGTCATCTTGGACTGGGTCCCCTCGCACTTTCCCACCGACGAGTTCGCCCTCGGCCGCTTTGACGGCACGCACTTGTTCGAGCACGCGGACCCCCGCCTGGGCTTCCACCCGGACTGGAAGAGCCTGATCTTCAACTACGGGCGCCACGAAGTGCGCAGCTTCCTGGCGTCATCGGCCGAGCACTGGCTTTCGACCTACCACGCCGACGCCATCCGGGTCGACGCCGTGGCCTCCATGGTCTACCTCGACTACTCGCGACGCGAGGGCGAGTGGCTGCCGAACGTGTTCGGGGGGCGAGAGAACCTCGAGGCGATCGAATTCCTCCGTCAGCTCAACACCGGAATCTACGCTGACCATCCCGACGTCCAGGTGATCGCTGAAGAGTCGACCGCCTTCCCGGGCATCTCGCGCCCAGTGCACCTAGGCGGGATCGGCTTCGGCATGAAATGGGACCTCGGCTGGATGCACGACACCCTCGCCTACATGTCCCGCGACCCGATCTACCGCCGCCACCACCACGACGAGCTCACGTTCCGCTCCGTGTACGCGTTCAGTGAGAATTTCATGCTCCCCCTCTCCCATGACGAGGTCGTCCACGGCAAGGGCTCGCTGCTCACAAAGATGCCGGGGGACAACTGGCAGAAGCTTGCGAACCTTCGCCTGCTTTATGGCTACCAGTTCGCACTGCCCGGCAAGAAGCTCCTCTTCATGGGCGCTGAGATCGCCCAGTGGAAGGAGTGGGACCACGAGTCGGGCCTGGACTGGGCCCTCATGGACAACCCGGCGCACGAAGGCGTCCTCAAATGGGTGTCGGACCTCAACTCGCTCCATCGGAGCTGCGCGGCCCTGCACGAGCGCGACACCGACCCGGCGGGTTTCGCCTGGACACAGCCCAACGACGCCGGAGCCAGCTTGCTCGCCTTCCTGCGCCTTGCCGAGAGCGATGCCGTGCTCGCCGTCTGCAACTTCACCCCGGTGCCGCGCTACAACGTTCTGACCGGGGTACCGACTGGCGGCTACTGGCGCGAGCTGCTCAACAGCGACGCCCTCGACTACGGGGGAGGTGGGATCGGAAACCTCGGCGGCGTGGAAGCCCACCCGGTCCCCACGCACTCGATGCCTTACACGCTCACCTTGAGCGTGCCGCCGCTCGGTTGCCTTTTCTTGGGTCGGCAGTGACGCGTCGGGTCGGAGCGTGGCCGCTCGGCGCGACCACCCGTTTTGTACTTTGGGCTCCGCATCACGAGCGGGTGCGCCTGCACCTGCTCGGCCCAGACCGGGTGCTCGAGCTCGAGGCCGGGCCCGACGGCTACCACGAGACGACGACCGACTGCGGCCTCGGCACCCGCTACCGCTACGTCCTCGATAACGGGCAGGAGTACGCGGATCCCGCCTCGCGCTCACAGCCTGAGGGGGTGAACGGGCCATCGGAGGTCGTAGACCTCGGGGCGCACCAATGGCGCGACGCTGGCTACCGGCCCCGGCCGCTCTCAGAACAGGTGATCTACGAGCTGCATGTCGGCACCTTCAGCACCGGTGGCAGTTTCGATGCCACCATCGATGAGCTGGACGATCTCGCCGAGCTCGGCGTGGGCGCGATCGAGATCATGCCGGTGGCGCAGTTCCCGGGCAGGCGCAACTGGGGCTACGACGGGGTCTTCCCATTCGCCGTGCAGGACTCCTACGGCGGCTACGGCGGCCTGCAGCGCCTCGTCGAGGCCTGTCACGACCGGAACCTGGCCGTGTTGCTCGATGTCGTCTACAACCACCTCGGACCCGAGGGCAACGTGCTCGGCTCCTTTGCCCCCTATTTCACCGACCGCTACGCGACACCGTGGGGGAAGGCCGTCAACTTCGACGGGCCGGGCTCGGACGAGGTGCGGGCCTATTTCACCCAGAACGCCCAGCAGTGGTTTCGCGACTTCCACATCGACGCCCTCCGACTCGACGCCGTGCACGAGATCATCGACCGCAACGCCACGACTTTTTTGGCCGATCTCGTCCACTCAAGCGCGGAGCTGTCCGGCGAGTTGGGCTGGCCGTGCCGCCTAGTCGCCGAGAGCTCGGACAACGACCCCCGACTGGTCACCTCGCCCGCGGCCGGTGGCATCGGCCTCGATGCGCAGTGGAACGACGACTTCCACCACGCCCTGCACGTGGCCGTCACGGGTGAGGACTTCGGCTACTACGTCGACTACGGCGGTGCCGACGACCTCGCCCGGGCGATGGACAGCGGCTTTGTCTACCAGGGCGAGTACTCGAGGTTCCGAAAGCGCAGGCACGGCGCCCCCGCTGTCGCAGTCGCGCCGGAACGCTTTGTGATTTTCGCCGAGAACCACGACCACATCGGCAACCGAGCGAAAGCCGACCGCCTCGTCACGACGATCTCGGAGGACAAGGCCCGCCTCGTCGCCGCCCTGGTCTTGCTCTCACCCGGGATCCCCCTGCTGTTCATGGGCGAGGAGTACGGCGAGACGGCGCCGTTCCCCTATTTCATCGACCACGGTGATCCCGAGCTCACCGAAGCCGTGCGAGCCGGGCGGGCCGAGGAGTTCGCGTCCCTCGCCGAACGAGGCCAATTGTTCGACCCAGCCGACGAGTCCACCTACGCAGCTGCCCGCATCGACCGCTCGCTTCGCAACAAGGGCGGGCACCGTTCCCTCTTCGAGCTCTACCGCTACCTGATCACGCTGCGCCAGGAGAATCTGGCCCTCAGGCACAACGAGCGGGTGGGGGCGCGTGCGAAGGCAGAGGCGGGCGTGGTCACCCTGGTCCGCACGCACCTGGAGGACACGGTCGTGGGCCTGTTCAACCTCACCGGCGACGCGGCCGTCGCCGTGCTCCCCTCGAGGACCGCCGGCGAAAGCCCGCCCCAGGGGGACGGCTGGATCAACTTGTTCGAGCCCGGCTCGCCGGGGCTCGCCCCGGGCGAGCAGGTGAGCCTCGCGCCCTGGGGTTTTGCCGCCTATCACCTGGTGCCCCGAGACGCTGCCACGAAAGGAGCTGGAAGATGAGGGTCTGGCCCGGAGGCCCGCTTCCACTGGGAGCCACCTGGGACGGCGAGGGGGTCAATTTCTCGCTCTTCAGCGAACATGCCGAGGGGGTCCAGCTCCTGCTGTTTGACGAGGAGACCGCGAGCCGCCCCTCCACGACGATCACCTTGAACGAGAAGACCGACAACATCTGGCACGCCTACCTGCCAGATGTCCGGCCCGGCGCCCTTTACGGCTACAGGGTCCAGGGCCGTTACGAGCCCGAGCGGGGACACCGGTTCAACCCGAACAAGCTCTTGATCGACCCGTACGCCAAGGCTGTGAGCGGGCCGATCCGCTGGAGCGACGAGCTCTACGGATATGTCGTCGGCAACGAGCGCGCGGACCTCTCCTTCGATACCCGCGACTCGGCCGGGGCCATGCCGAAAAGCGTCGTGGTTGACCCGGCGTTCACCTGGAACGACGACCGTGCCCCGAACACACCGTGGAACAAGACGGTCATCTACGAGGCCCACGTGCGCGGGATGACGATGCGGCACCCGGGCGTTCCCGAGCGCCTGCGCGGGACGTACCTCGGGATCGCGTCCGACCCCGTCGTCGACCATCTCCTCGGTCTCGGGGTGACAGCGATCGAGCTGATGCCCGTTCACCACTTCGTGGCAGACCGCCAGCTGATCGAGCGCGGGCTCACGAATTACTGGGGCTACAACTCCATCGCGTTCCTCGCCCCTCACGTCGGCTATGCCACAGGCGGGCTCGGCCAGCAGGTCAGCGAGTTCAAGTCGATGGTCCGCACCTTGCATCGCGCCGGGCTGGAAGTGATCCTCGACGTGGTCTACAACCACACCGGCGAGGGCAACGAGATGGGGCCGACCCTGTCGCTTCGCGGTGTGGACAACTCCTTGTACTACAGGCTCAGCCCGGATGACCCCCGGTACTACGTGGACTACACGGGTACCGGCAACAGCCTCAACATCTTGCACCTCGGCCTCGTCACAGACAGCCTGCGCTACTGGGTGACCGACATGCACGTGGACGGGTTCCGCTTCGACCTCGCCCCGGTTCTCGCCCGAGGCTACGAGGCGGGCCACCCGAGCGCCTTTTTCGAGATCATCCAGCAGGACCCGGTCCTTTCCCAGGTCAAGCTCATCGCCGAACCGTGGGACGCGAGCCCCGACGGCTACCAGCTGGGCAAGTTCCCCACGGGCTGGGCCGAGTGGAACGGGGCCTTTCGCGACTGTGTCCGGCGCTTTTGGCGTGGGGAGCAGGGCATGGTGCCTGAGCTCGCGTCGCGGATCAGCGGCTCGAGCGACATTTACGCGCGGAGCGGGCGGCGCACCTATGCGAGCGTCAACCTCATCACCTGCCACGACGGGTTCACTCTGACCGATCTCGTGTCCTACGACCAAAAGCACAACGAGGCCAACGGCGAGGAGAATCGGGACGGCGCCGACGGCAACTACAGCTCCAACTGGGGTGTGGAGGGGCCAACGGACGCGGTGCGGATCCAACGCGTCCGTGACCGAATGAAGCGAAACATGTTCGCGACCTTGTTCTTCTCCCAGGGAGTGCCGATGCTGCTCGGCGGCGACGAGGTCGGGCGCACCCAGCACGGGAACAACAACGCCTACTGCCAGGACAACGAGCTCAGCTGGTTCGACTGGGAGATTTGTGAAACAGGCTGGGACATGTACAAATTCGTGCGCGACCTCATCGCCGTGATGCAGAACAACCCGATCCTCCGGCGCCGCGCGTTTTTCACCGGCCAGGCGCCTCCGGGCCTGCACACCAAGGACGTCACCTGGATCAGGCCTGACGGCACCGAGATGACAACTGATGACTGGGAAGCGTCCGACAGGCGCAGCATCGGGATGCTCCTGTTGGGCCAGGCCGCTGACGAAGTGGACATCCGCGGCCGATCGGCCTCTGGCGACACCCTGCTCTTGCTGTTGAACGCCGGTTGGCGGTCCCGCTCCTACACCCTGCCGCGCATGGAGCTTCCGGGCCGCTGGGAGGAAGTCCTCAACACCGCCCAGCCGGGACCGTGGACGCGCCTGGTGCGCAACGACGTCGTCAACCTGACCTCGCACTCGGTCCTGCTTCTGCGCCACAACGAACGACCGAGGGAATGAGCAAGGAACCCGTCGGATCGACCTACCGGATGCAGCTAGCGGGGATCGGCTTCGCCGGTGCCCGCGAGCAGGTCGCGTACCTGCACGAGCTCGGAATCGAGACCCTCTATGTCTCGCCCATCCTCGCCGCCGTTCCGGGGAGCAAACACGGCTACGACGTCATCGACCCGGGCCGGATCGACCCCGAGCTCGGTACGGTCGAGGAGCTCGAGGATCTGTTGGCCGAGCTCGACTCGTACGGCATGCGTCTCCTCGTCGACTTCGTCCCCAATCACATGGCCGCACACCCGGCCAATCGCCTGTGGTGGGAGGTCATGCGAGACGGACGGCGATCCGAGCACGCCTCGGTGTTCGACATCGACTGGTCCCGTCACGGCGGCCGTGTGCTCGTGCCCACCTTGAGCCGGCCAATCGCAGAACTTCGCGACGAGGCGCGTGTCGTCTCGGGCGACGACGGATCGCTGCTGGAGCTCGACGGCCAGTACTTCCCGCTCGCCAGGCACAGCGAGGCCACGCGAGACACAGGCGCGCTCATCGACGAGCAGCACTACCGGCCGTCCTTCTGGCGCCTGAGCCGCCATGAGGGCAACTACCGCCGTTTCTTCGACGTCGACGGTCTGATCGGCGTCAGGGTCGAGGACCCGGCCGTGTTCGAGCTGACGCATCTCCTCATCGTCGAAATGTGCACCGACCGAAGAGTGGCCGGGGTTCGAGTCGACCACATCGACGGGCTCAGCGACCCGGCCGGCTACACCAGACGCCTTTCCGCCGCGCTGGAGGGTGGAGCGCGCAGCCCCATCGTGCTTGTGGAGAAGATCCTCGCCAACGACGAGGCGCTCCCGACAGACTGGCCGGTGCACGGCACGACAGGCTACGAATTCGCCAACTTCGCCGGTGGCCTCTTCGTCGACGCGAAGGGCGCCCGGTCCTTGGCAGAGCTAGGGGCCGAGCTGACAGGTGAGTCCCAGGACTTCGCAGAGCTTTCCCTGCAGGCAAAGCGCGACGTCCTCGCCCTGTCCTTCCCCGCCCCGCTCGAGCGGCTCGGCCGCCTGGCCATCGCCGCCCTCGATGCCGACGAGCCCGGCCACGACCTCAGCCTGGCGGATGTCTGCGAGGCGCTGGAGGAGATCACGGTTCGCCTTGATGTCTATCGCACATACCTCGATGACAAAAGACCGCGCCCGGCAGACCGTGCCCGCCTCGAACGGGCCTGTGCTGCCGCCGAGGTCAGCTCCGAGGCCCGACGGGCGATAGAGCTCCTGCAGCAGCGCGTGCTCGAAAGGACCCGGGCGAACAGCGCCTGGCTCGAGGTCGCCCAGCGCTTCCAACAGCTGACCGTGGCGGTAATGGCCAAGGGGGTCGAGGACACGGCCTCTTACCGCTACAGCGGGCTGGCGTCGCAGGCCGAGGTGGGGTGCGACCCCGACCTCCCGAGCGCCGACTCGGACGACCTTGAGCGTCTCGCGCTCTCACACCGTCGGCGCAACTGCTCGCTCAACGCCACCTCGACCCATGACTCGAAGCGCAACGAGGACGCCCGGGCGCGGCTGTACGTCATCTCCGAGGCCTTCGCGCAATGGTCGGCTCTCGTCAGGCGCTGGCACGGCCGCCGTATCCGGGCCGAAAGTGCCGGCCCGGATGTCCATGATGAATTGCTGGCCTACCAGACACTTCTCGCGCTGTGGCCCTTCGACGGCGGGTCGCTTCCCAAGGCCGATCGTGCCAGGGCCGAGAGCTACGCGCTCAAGGCTGCCCGGGAGGCCAAACGCAGGACCGGGTGGCTGAACCCGGACCCGACTTACGAGCAGGCAGTGACGGGGTTCATCACTCGTTTGGCCCGAGACCATCGTTTCACAAAGGAAATGGGGCGCTTTGTCACCCGGATCGGCCCAGCCGCCGCAACCAACTCGCTCGCTCTCACCGTACTCAAGACTGTCTTTCCGGGCGTCCCCGACTTCTACCAGGGCACCGAACTCTTCGAGCCGGCACTGACCGACCCGGACAACCGGCGTCCGGTCGACTACTTGAGGCGGCGGGAGCTTCTTCGCGGCCTCCCGCCCGTAGATGCGCCGCCGGCAGAGCGGGCGTTGGCGGCGGGCGCACTTTTACGCGAGTGGGCGAACGGACGCGTGAAGCTCTTCACGATCCGGGCGCTGCTGCAGTTTCGGCGGGCAGAGCCGCAATTGTTCGACAAGGGAACATATGAACTGCTCGAAGTGACAGGCGACCACAAAGGCCACCTCGTCGCCTTCGCACGCAGACATCGTCGGAGCTTGGTCGTCGCACTCGTGCCGCGCCTGATGCTCGAGATCGCAGGCGCTGGAAAATTCCCGACTGACGCGCGGGTCTGGGGCGGTACCGTCGTAATGGTGCCTGGCGCGGCTCCGTCGCATCTCACAGACGTGCTTACCGGCAAAACCGTCCCACTTTCCCGCGGCCGGCTGAAGGTCCGAGACGCCCTAGATCCTCTACCAGTATCGGTGCTGACCCACAGCATGTGACTCGAATGGAATGAGGCAGTGGCCGCAGGTGTTGGCGTAATGGCTGCCCCGGCATCTCTACGCCTGCTTCGCGACATGCGCGCTGACGTATTTGAAATTCGATGGCGTCGCGTTAATGAACAGGTTGTCCACTTCCTGTGAGTTATTGACGGAGCTCAGTCATGTCATCGGCTGGTCACTTAGATCCGACCATCTCCGATGTTTTGGGATTGCTCGCTCGGGGGCACCGTGTGAAAGAAATCGTTAGTCGCGCGCGCTAGTCGCGCTGTTGCCGATCATCTCGAAGATCTCCCACATCGACGCGTACCGCCCTCGTACAGCAAGCAACTCGTCGTGCGTACCTATCTCGACAACCCTGCCGGACTCGAGGACCGCAATACGGTCAGCGCTGCGAGCGGTCTGCAGTCGGTGGGCGATCACGACAGTCGTGCGGCCGTTGGCGACGAGCTGCATAGCGGCGCTGACCCGCGCCTCGGTCGCAAGGTCGAGGTTGGACGTCGCCTCGTCGAGCAACAGGATCGCAGGGTCGACGAGCTCGGCGCGGGCCAGGGCGATCAACTGGCGCTGGCCCGCGGACAGCGAGCGGCCCCGCTCAGACAGGACATGGTCATAGCCGCCGGGGAGTCCGAGGATGAACTCGTGCGCGCCCACTGACACGGCGGCCGCCTCGACGGCCACGTCGTCCGCCTCCGGCCTGCCGTAGGCGATGTTGTCGCGGATCGAGCCCGTGAACAAAAAGGCCTCCTGAGGCACGTATCCGAGCTGGAGACGGTAGCTGTGCAGATCGAGCGAACGCAGGTCGACGCCGTCGACGAGCACGCGGCCCTCGTCGGGGTCATAGAAACGAGCCAAGAGTTTCATCACCGTCGACTTGCCGGCACCGGTCTCCCCTACGAGAGCCATGGTCTCGCCCGGCATGATCTCGAGGTCGATGCCCTTGAGCGCTTGGGGAGGTGGGCGGCGCCGTGCGTCGTCGCTCACGAGGAGCTTCGGGTCGGCGGGACCACTCCGGGCAGAGGAACCCTCCACACCGGTTCGCTTTTCGACCGAGGGATAGGCGAAAAAGATGCCCTCGAGGCGCAAGGATCCGCTCAAGCGACCTGGTGTGAGCGCATCTTTGGCTTGCGGGGTAAGCGTGTCGAGTGACATGAGCTCTGCGATGCGCCCGACGGAAACTCGCGTCTGCTGCCAGGAGTCGAAGACCTGGGACAGCTGCTGGATGGGTGAGAAGAACAGGTCAATGTAGAGGACGAAGGCGATGAGGGCGCCGGTCGAGAGATGGCCGCTCGCGATCAGGCCCACACCCACTCCAAGCACGAGGGCATCGGCGACGTCGCCGAGAAACGCCACGAAGGGGAAGTACGTGGCGACTAGGCGCTGCGCCGCGACACGAGCGTAGAGGTATTGCTGGCCGAGGTGACGAAAGCGCTCTCTGGCGAGATCCTCGTGCACGAACGCCTGCGACTCGCGCACACCCGACAGGCTCTCCTGAAAGTCCGCGTTGACGACCGCGATGCGCTCGCGTGCTTGGTCGTAGGTTCGCGCCGCCTTTCGCCGGAACACGACGGTTGCAAGCGCTAGTGGGATGACCACGCTCATGGTGACAAGGGCGAGTCGACCGTTGAGCACGAACAGGGCGATGCCGACTCCTACGAAGGTGCACATGCTCACGAGCGCCGAGAGGAACCCGTTCTCTATAAGCGACTCGAACTGGTCGACGTCGGTCGTCATCCGGGTCATGATGCGGCCTGCCATCTCCCGCTCGTAGTAATCGAGCGACAGCCGCTGCAGTTGCGCCCAGATGCGGATGCGCAGCGACATCATGATGCGCTGGGCGGTGCGCCCGGTCACAAAGGTCGACCCGATCTCGTCGATCAGGTCGGAAAGTGTCACGACGAGATAGATCGCGGACGCGACGAGAACCACGGCTGTCGAGCCGGTGGCGACGCCCTTGTCGATGCCCTCTTTGACAAGCACGGGCCCGGCGAGTGACGCCAGCGCGTCGAGGGCGACAAGGACAAGACCAACTCCGAGCGGGCCACGGTACTCGCTGAGCAGACTGCGGAGGCTGAAGTGTCGCTGATGGCTGGTCTCGGTCTCGACATCGACGCTCGGGAAGTCGCGGACGGGCTTAAGTGCGGCAACGCGTTCTATCAGCTCGGGAGTCGGAGCTAGATTGAGGCGCCACCCCCCACCGGTGCGAAGCCCCGGACCCATGCTCGACGTCGCCAGGCTCTGGTAGGGGGCAGCGGCCACGGGCGTGGGCACGAGGGGGCTCAAGCCGGCGATGACCTCGATCCTGTCCCCCACGGCCTCGGCCTCGTCCTGGTCGAGCCCGGATAGAAGCGAGCGGTACAGAGCACTCCTCTCGGCGAGCTCCGAGTGCGTGCCTTGCTCGACGACGCGGCCCTCGTTCAAGAGCGCTATGCGATCCGCGAGGTGCAAGGTCGAGCGCCGGTGGGCCACGAGCAGGGTCGTGCGGCCCCTCATGACCTCGCGCAACGAGGAGTGGATCTTCTCTTCGACCGTGGCGTCGACGGCGCTCGTGGCGTCATCGAGGATGAGTACGCGCGGATCGGAAAGGATCGCCCGGGCGAGCGCGACGCGTTGGCGCTGGCCGCCCGACAAGGTCAACCCTCGCTCGCCGACGACGGTGTCGTAGCCTCTCGGTAGCTCCTCGATGAACCCGTGCGCCTCGGCGGCGCGGGCGGCGGCCTCGATCTCCTCGAACGAGGCAGTCGGATTGCCATAAGCGATGTTTGCCTTCACGGTGTCGGAGAAGAGGAAGCACTCCTCAAACACGACGCCGATCTGACTGCGCAACGAGGCGAGGGAGACCTCCCGGACGTCCCGCCCGTCGATCCGCACAGCACCGGAGCTCGCTTCGTAAAAGCGCGGCACCATGTTCGCCACGGTGGACTTTCCACACCCGCTCGGACCGACGAGGGCGACCGTCTCACCTGGCGCGATCCGCAGGCTGAGACCATTGAGCACCGCAGGGCCCTCGTCATAGGCGAAGCGGACGTCGTCGAAGACGATCTCACCTCTTATCGGCCCGAGCTCGTCGGCGCCGGGAGCATCGGAGATCGCGGGGGTCAGATCCAGCAACTGGAAGATGCGCTCGACGCCTGCCCGGGCCTGCTGGCCGATCGTCAGAATTCCCGCCAGCATGCGGGCGGGTGCCACGAGCTGGGTCAGGTAAGTCGAGAAGGCCAGAAAAGTCCCGAGGGAGATCCTGTGGCGTATGGCCAGGTAGCCACCCAGGGCGAGCACAGCGACCTGGCCGAGGCTCGGGACGGCCTCCAAGAAGGGCTGGTATCGCGACTCGAGGCGGACGGCGCGCATCTGGGACCCAAAGAGCCGTGTGGCCGCGCCGACAACACGGTCGAGTTCCCGTCTCTCCTGGGCGTAGGCCTTCACGACCCGGACGCCGTTCACGTCCTCGTCGACGATCTGCGCGACATCACCTTCTCTCTGCTGGCCATCCCAGGTGGCAGGGAATACTCGCCACCTCATCCGGTAGGAGATGAAGAGCAGGGTTGGAGCGACCAGCACGCTCACGACGGCGAGCAGGGGCGAGAGATAGACCATGACCGCCAGCGACAGGACCAGCATCAAGATGTTTCCGCTCATGATCGGCAGGAAGCTGAGGAGGCCCTGGACGAGCATGGAGTCGGAGTTCGCCCGGGCCACGAGCTGGCCCGTCGGCATCCGATCGAGGTTGGAGAAGTCGAGGCCCTGCAGGTGCTCCTGCATGGCGTTGCGCAGGTCGTACTGGACATCGAGGGCGACCCGCCCGCCGCGGTAGCGGCGGAAATATGCGCCGACGAAGGTCACGACCCCGAGACCGAGCAGCACGATCAACCAGGGCGCGAGCGGCGAGGTGTGCCGCACGATGACGTTGTCGACGATCTGGCGCTCGATGAGCGGAACTATCACCTGGGCGACGCTGCCGACGATGGCGCCGGCGAAGGCGATGAGGAGATTGCGCTTGTGGACGAGCACGTAACCGCTGAGGCGCCGCACCCAGCCGCCGCTGTTCGCCTTGACGGCCTCCGCCATTCGCGCGGCGGGCGCCTGGTCAGGGGGCGCGGTGCCAGTCTGGAGGCTCACTTGCGACGTTCCGCCGCGGCCAGATCGATCGCCGAGCCGAGCGTGACCAAAGCCTCGATCACCTCGTCCGGACGTCCTGTGCGGGCAGCGAGGCCCTCGAGAGCCGAGATCATCTCTTTCTGCGCGGCGTCGAGTAGTTCCGTTCCGGCATCGGTGAGGCTGAGCTGAACCGCCCGCTGGTCGCCCTCGACGGCCGAGCGGACCAAGAGACCCCGGGCGCAGAGCGCCTCGACAGAGGCACTGACGGTTGGCTTGCCGAGAGCGAGGCGCGCGGCCACCCGGCTCGCACGCTCGTCACCCGCCGCAACGGCCGCGAGCACTCGGTAGTGAGCCAGGCTCAAGCCACCGGCTGCTCGTTCCATGACCTTCGACGCCCTGGTGAGTGCCTGCACCGCCGCGACGGCGCGAGCCTCGAGCTGGGGGTGTGCCTCCTCCGGCGCGTCGCCGCGGGTCAAGGTCTCGGCCGCGGCGCGTTGCTGAACGGAGTCGGTCCCGATGGGCTTGGTGGGCATACGAGCATTCTAGGGAAGATAGTTCGGTACTCGAACCATTTCTGCCGAGCCATCTTGACGCTCTCTCCGCAGACCCGTCCACTCACGCCCGGGGCTGGTTCGGCCCGCGAATCCTCGCCCCGCCGGCCCTCCTGGTCGGCCTGCGGGCACTCGTAGGTCTTTGAGCGCCCCCTCAGATTGCCGCGGCCATTCGCTCAGACCGCCTCGGCCGCTGAGGCAGTACGCGAAAGGGGTGCCCAGTAGCTTCTTGTGGCCATGAACGCGAAGCGTTTTTTGAAAGTGGCTCTCGCCCTCGTCCTCTCAGGCGTTTTCGGGGCGCTCGCAGGCCTGATCGGAGCAGGTAGGCCCGCGCACGCAACGGGGCGTGGGCGCTCAGCGACCGCAGCCCGGTTGACTGCGAGCGCGCGACCGCCCGCGTTGTCACGAAGTGAGCTCGCCGAGCGTGACGCGGCTCACCTGCTCGGCCTCGTCCGGCTCCCGCCCGGCTCGAAGCGGGTCGACTCCGGGCCGAGTGGTGACGGCAAGCTGCTGAGCTCACCCGGTGAGACCATCGGCGATCCGAACCTCGTCGATCTGCACCGCTTCTTCGTAGTGGCGGCGAGCGCGACGAGCCTGGACGCGTTCGTCCTCAGCCACCGGCCGCTCGGATCCAAGCGCAGCGGTTATGGCACAGGCGGCGTGTACGGCAACACCGACCAGTGGTTCGTCTCTTACAGCTGGCCTCCGGTCTCGACGGTCCTCGACTCGCGAACTCTCGTCTTTTCGATCGCCGGGTTACCCGGCAACCGCAGCGGTGTCCGCGTGGACGCAGAGGTGACCTGGCTGCCGGCAAAGCCGCCTGGTGATCTCATTCCCAAAGGCGCGAAGGTCCTCACCGCTGTGCTGTCTGACGGTCTGAACCCCGGTGAGAGCGGGCATGCGCCGGTCACGACGACGGATCCGGCGAAGATCGAGGCAATCCGGGACTTCATCAATAGCCTCGGCGTGTTCCCACCCGGAGTGAGGCACTGCCCGGCCGAGCTCGGCCAGAACCTCACGGTCAGCTTTGCTAAGAGCAGCGACTCCGCGCCTTTTGACGTCGTGGTGGCCGACGCCTCGGGCTGTGAGGGCATAACGGTTCTGCGGCACGGACACGCAATCCAACCGGGCCTCAGCGGAGCCCTCGTGCCCTTCGTCGAGCACGAGCTGGGCTTCTCCTAAGAGCGTGGCCCGGCTCTTGAGCGACGTCGCTACGATCCACTGATTGGAGCTGGAAGCCGAGGTTCTAAAGGGGGGTCGCCGGTGAAGGTCGAAATCGCGGGCCGAGTCCGTGGAACGAGCCTTGGCTGACGACAAGGCGAGCGCCTGGCCCTCATTGCCCATAGAAGAGTGGGCGGCGACGCGCGACACCCTGCAGCTGTGGACCCAGATCGTGGGCAAGGTCCGCATGGTCAACACTCCGATCGTCAACCACTGGTGGAACGTGCCCCTGTATGTGACCGGCCGCGGCCTCACGACCTCTCTCGTCCCCCACCAGCACGGGCCGAGCTTCCAGATCGACTTCGACCTGCAGGACCATCAACTGCAGATAGCGACCGAGAGCGGTGGTCACAGCTCGTTCCCGCTCGAGGCGCGCCCGGTCGCGGACTTCTACGCGGAGCTCATGGCCCGGCTCGACGAACTCGGGGTCGCCACGCGTATCTGGCCGATGCCGGTCGAGATCGAGGGCGCGATCGAGTTCACCGACGATCGCGTGCACTCGAGCTACGAGCCGGACCAGGCGCACCGCTTCTGGTTGGTGCTGGTCGAGTCGCAACGCGTATTTCAGGTTTTCCGGAGCCGTTTTCTCGGCAAAGCGAGCCCCATCCATCTCTTCTGGGGGGCGCTCGACCTCGCCGTGACGCGCTTTTCCGGGCGACCGGCTCCGCCCCACCCGGGAGGGGCGCCGCACTGCGGCCCGGAGGTCATGCTCGAGGCCTATTCACACGAGGTGAGCAGCTGCGGCTACTGGCCGGGCGGCGGAGGTGAAGGCTTCTTCTACTCCTACGCCTACCCCGAGCCCCCTGGGTACCACCAGGTGGCGGTCAAACCCGAAATGGCGTCGTACAACGCGGCCGCAGGGGAGTTCCTTCTCGCCTATGAGGCTGTCCGCACTGCGTCCGACCCAGACGCGCTCCTGCTCGATTTCCTCCAGTCGACCTACGAGGCCGCCGCCGACTGTGCCGAGTGGGACCGCCGAGCCCTCGAGCGGCATCCCGCGATCACCTGAGTTTGCTCAGCACCCCGACAACTGAAGAAAGGCGAACCCGTTGGCAGATGAATGCACACACCTCGACACTGTCGAATCGGTAGAGCCGTCGAGCCCGGGCTGTGAGGACTGCCTGCGGACTGGTGGGCACTGGGTGCACCTCCGCCTCTGCATGCGCTGCGGGCATGTCGGATGCTGTGACAACTCCCCGGGGCGACACGCCACCGCGCACTGGCACGCGCACTCGGACCACCCCCTCATCCGCTCTTACGAGCCCGGCGAGGACTGGTGGTGGTGCTACGCCGACGAGCTCTTCTTCGAACTCGAGGGCGCGCCCCCTTCGCCTTCACACCCCTAAGCGGTCACAAGCCGAGGGCCCGGGTTGCCCGATGGGCACCCGGTCTCAGCTTTGATCGGTGCTCGGCAGCTCGATATCGCCTGCGTGTTGGTGGGGCAGGACCTGGGCGGGAACCGTCCCCAGCCGTCCGGCCTGGTAGTCCTCCATCGCCTGGATAATCTCGGCCCTGGTGTTCATGACGAACGGGCCGTAGTGCACTACGGGCTCTCCGATCGGCCGCCCACCGAGCAGGAGGACCTCGAAGCTTCCACCTGCGCGTTGGGTCGGATCCGCGACGAGGGTCACAGTGTCGCCCGGTCCGTAGACTGTGAGCTGGCCGATGTGGACCGGCCTGCGTTCGGCGCCGACTTTGCCGTTTCCAGCCAGGACGTAGGCGAGAGCGTTGAAGTCCGGCCGCCAGGGCAATTGGACGCGGGCGCCAGGGCTTATCGTGGCGTGAACCATCGTGATGGGAGTGAAGGTCGACCCCGGACCCACCTGACCGCCGAGGTCACCGGCGATCAGCCGTACTAGGGCTCCCCCGTCGGTCGTCGTCAGCAGCCCGGCTTCGCGTCCACGGATGTCCTGGTAGCGGGGCGGGTTCCATTTGTTGGCGCTGGGGAGGTTTACCCAGAGCTGGATCCCGTGGAACAGGCCGCCGCTGACAACGAGCTCTTCTGGAGGAGCTTCAATGTGCAAGATCCCCGCGCCGGCGGTCATCCACTGGGTATCGCCGTTGGTGATCCGTCCTCCACCCCCGTTTGAGTCCTGGTGGTCGAACGTGCCGTCGATGATGTAGGTCACGGTCTCGAAGCCACGGTGAGGGTGCCAGGGCGTCCCCTTGGGCTCGCCTGGTGCGTAATCGACCTCCCCCATCTGGTCCATATGGATGAACGGGTCCAGCTCGCTCATGGGCACGCCAGCGAAGGCGCGCCTGACCGGGAAACCCTCGCCTTCCAAACCGGCTGGTGCGGTCGTGACCGACCTGACTGCGCGCTCGCGGGCCGCTACGGGATCGGGCGGTGTGATCCTCGGCAGTGTCAAGACGTCCTCAACTGTTACTGCTGGCATCCGCGTCTCCTTCGCGTCAGACAAGCTATCGTAACTGGGAACAATAGTTGCGCGCGCAACATTCCCAGGGCGCACGCAGGACGCCGCGGCGCTGAGCGAGGGTGGCCGACATGGCCTTGGCTTATTGCGGTATCCGATCGCAACGCTCCCGATAGGGAGAATCGGCCTCCGGGCGGGGCGCACGGCACGCTCAGGGAGATTGCCTCCGTAGACTGGGGTGAGGTGAGGATCGAAATAGAACGGGAAACGGGTGTCGCCCGGCCCGGAATGCTCCGTACTGCCTTACACGAGTATTTGAGCGGAGGCGATCTCGAAGCTAAGGTGCGCCCCGAGGTTGCGGCCTCATGGCACCGGTCGCTGACCTCCGAGCTCTCGCCCGACCGGCTGGACGTGCCCTATGACCCTGAGTCACGCGACAACGATCGCCTCCTCGGAGCCGCTCGGCCCGTCCTCGAGCGAATGGCCGAGGATCTCTCATCGGTCTCGATGAGTGTTGTCCTCGCGGATCCGAGCGGCCGCATACTGGAGCGCTCCGTCGCGGACGCCAAGCTACGCGGACAGCTGGACAGCGTCATGCTGGCGCCCGGGTTCCGCTACAGCGAGGATGACGTAGGTACTAATGCCCTGGGACTCTCGCTCTTCAAGAGCGAGCCGGCCATCATTACGGGCGACGAGCACTTTGTGGACGCTCTCACTTTGATGGTGTGCGCGGCGGCACCGATCATCGATCCGGCCACTAAGGCGGTACTGGGGGCTGTGGACTTGACCGGTCCGACAGGGGCCTCGGACGCCTTGATGCTTGCTCTCGCCAGGCAGGCGGCGCGCAGCATCGCAGACCGGATGCTCGACAGAGCGACAACAGCCGACCGCGTGCTAATGGAGAGTTTCGTACGCGAGCGCCGAAAGGCGAGGGGGCCAATCGTAGCGATCAACGAGCGCGAGATGATCACCAATGCCGCCGCGGCGCGGATCACAGGGCAGAGCGATCACATCTTTCTCTGGCATTGGGCCAACGAGGCGCTCGCCATGGCTGGCTCAGTCGCGAGAGACCTCGACCTCAATTCTGCGACATTTGCGGCTCGCTGCGAGCCGGTGCACTCCAGTACCGAGCTCGTCGGTGCAATCATTCGCTTTTCCCGCCAAGACGGAACCTTTGGCGACAAGACCGGGCGACCAGGTTCCTCTAACAAGCCGACGTTCGGTTGGTCCAGCCTGCGCGAGTCTGAGCTTGGGATCGCCAAGCTTGTGGCCCAGGGGCTCACCAATCGGGAGGTCGCTTCGCGCCTGTTCGTGTCCGCTCACACGGTGGACTTCCATCTCCGCCAGATTTACCGCAAGCTCGGAATCTCGTCACGTGTCGAGCTCACGAGACGGATGGTGGACAGCGAACACGGCACTCACAGGGATTGAACAAGGCCGAGGTCTCACGTTCGAGACCCGCCACCTCACCAAATCCATGTTTGCGACGGTGCGGTGACTCGATCGCCGTGAGCTCAGTTTCGCTACGCGGACAAGGCGGTGGTGTCGACGAGCTGCTCGGCGATGGACCAGGCATGCAGTTCGTGTCTACGAAGCATGTCCTTCAACAGCTCGTTGGTCCCGCTATCGCCGCTCGCGGTGGTCGCCGTGATGGCGTCTCGGATCCTCGCGATGATGCGCTCGTGCGCTTCTATGAGACGGGAAAGCATCTCGGGAACTTCCTCTCGGTCATTCGGCGGACGGGAGATCACGGTCAACTCCACAACTTGGCGAGGGACCGTTGCGAAGCCTCCGAGCAACCGCACTCGTTCGACGGTGCGTTCGATCAACTCGCGCTGCTCGCCGGCATGCTGATCGAGGAGGGCTCTCAGACCGCGATCGCTCGGATCGCACACCAACAGGTTGTCTTTCCTGTAGTGCTCATAAAGGACCATCGAATCAGCTAGTAGTCCGTTGAGCAGTTGGCAGCTCAAGGCGCGCGTCGCTCGCCGAGAGGTACGAAGAGAACTACGCCCTGCAGCGCCCTTTGACTTGCGCAACATCTTTGGAAGTGGCGGTTGACCAGCAGCTCCCGGAATTCCGTGAGAAGCCCCTCCAAGGCGATCAGGTCTCGAATCGAGGCCCATCCGAGCCCCCTCTCTTGGTCGTGAGCCCAGACCGCAGTCCGGACTCCTGGGTAATGGCATTAGCTTGCGCTCACAAGGGCGCACGCTCACCACGCGAGCGCGTAAGGATGACTCTTCGATCGAACGTCAGCATTCTTGGGTGATTAGCTTCTGCACTCGCGAGCCTTCAGCTGTGCAGCCGAAGGCGGCTCGCTCAAGCCTTGCGCGCAAACAGACGCAAATGTGGGCGCTGCTGGTCTCCGGCCCGCGCAACGCTTTCTCTTCTACATCACGCTCTCGCGAGCGAGTGCGATCGGAGCCGGCTGGTCGGCAAGGACCAAGGGCAAGCAATCCAAAGGCGCCGGACGCACCACGAGGTGGTTGCGCCGTTGACCCGCCAGTCACCCAACTCGCCAGCTGGCACGCGAGGTCAGCGGGGATCTCGGCTGCTATCACGGTCTGCGACAGACCTCCGGCGAGCGTTCGCGTAAGCTCTCCGACACGGGTTGTGGGTGGCAGTGCTGGACAGAGCGCCTGACGCTGTCCTCGGTTGAAACGCCACAGCCCCGCTGGAGAGGTGCGAGAGCGGCCGAATCGGACTCACTGCTAATGAGTTGACCTGGGAGACCGGGTCCGAGGGTTCAAATCCCTCCCTCTCCGCTCTTGTGATGTCGCGCGACACCTGAGACAGGTGTGTCGGGACATCGTAGACGCCCTAGGGCATGCGCTGGTAATTGCGGCTCGGATCGATCTGCAGCCTGCGCAGCGGCGAGCCATCGACGCCGAGGATTGTCACCTGGTCGCCGGCGACGAGCATGATCACGCGCTTTCCTGCATAGGGCCGCCCGACACCTATGTGGTGCAAGCGCCCGCGGTGCCTCAAGGTGACCGTGCCCGTCTTGTCGATCTTGTCGCGAGGGACCTTGTAACCAGCGCAGTCGACTTCGGCCCGGTCGGGTAGGCCTTCACCCGTAGTGAGAGGGCCTCGAGCGGTGTCCGGCGGCCGATCGCCCGGTGGGGACGCTCGGTGTTGTAGTAGGCGACGAAGCGGTCCATTTGGCCCTGGAGCTGCTTTTTGGTGAGCGGGGGGTCCTGCTTGGCGAGGTGTCTTTTCAGCGTCTGGTGGAAGCGCTTGATCTTGCCGCAGGTCTGTGGATGGTAAGGCCGTGAGTGCTTGACGACGATGCCGAGCGACAACAGTTCGGTCTCCATCGCCCCCACTCCCCCGAGGTGAGTCGCAGAGAATATGGTCCGAGCGTGAGAATGTGCTTGCCGCCGACTTGACCGAGAGCAAGGCAACGAAATGAGGCGTTTGGGTACGGCCTCGCTTCGAACCACGGACTCGATGATCGTGACGCTCGGCGCTAGCCGTCGCGGTCGATTCGCCGCTTTCGTCCGGGCTAGGCGAAGCGCCCCAAGCGGCAATGCCGAGAGGAGTGCGCCCCTCCGCCCGCCGAGTCGCCCAGAGCGCTAACTGCCGCGAACCGTCGGGATCACCAGCTGGAGCCGAGCGCTGGCGGTCAATCTGGGCTGTGGGTGGTCTGAACACATATCCCGATCAGTCCAGGTTCGGGAGATCTCTGTGGCCGAGCAGACTCGCCTGGGTTGTGCCGGTTGAATGGCGTTCGGTGGTCACAAGAACGTGTGGGGCGAGCAGGGCTAGTGTCCTCGGCGTGAGGCCGTTTCAGGCGGCCGGCAAGCACAGGGGGTGCGGCCATGCGGGCAGTGGTCGTCTGCGAGTCGATGTTTAGTAACACGCACGCGATCGCCGATGCAATTGGCAAGGGTATTGGCCAGAGCCTTGAGCCGGTGGACAACGTGGTCGTGGTCCCGGTGGTTGAGGCAGGTCGCGAAAAGTTGGGCGATGCCGACCTGCTCGTGGTGGGCGGTCCCACCCATTTTCACGGCATGAGTCGAACCCGCACCCGTAAGTGGGCGGCCGCCACAGCCCAAAAACCCAAGAACGATCTGGTGCTCGATTGCGACGCCCAAGGCCCAGGCGTGCGTGACTGGCTCACATCGCTCGGCCACGGCCACACAAAGTTTGCTGCCTTCGACACCCGCTTCAAGGGCCCGGCAGTTCTCAGAGGGAGGGCGTCGAGGCCAATCAGCCGAAAACTTCGCAGGCACGGGTTCGAGATGGCGGCCAAGCCCGAGAGCTTCTTCGTCACCTTGCAGAATCACCTCGAACCGGGCGAGGAGGCCCGAGCTCAAGAATGGGGCGAACGGCTCGCGGCAAGAGTCCCATCGAATGACATCACCAATGCGGACCGTCCGGGACGACCGCCCACGTCCAAGGAGACGTGATGGCCGAGGTGATGATCCCCACCCCTGGTGAGCTGCCGTCCTACCTGGCGACACCTGCGGGCGATGGCCCCTGGCCAGGTGTCGTCGTCATCCACGACGCAATGGGGATGAGCCAGGACCTACGGAACCAGGCTGACTGGCTTGCAGGCGAAGGGTACCTCGCTGTAGCGCCGGACCTTTTCTCTGGGAGAGGGATGGTGGCCTGCATGATCTCGGTCATGCGCGATATGCGCGCCGGACGAGGACGGTCGTTCGACGACATCGAGGCGGCGCGTGTCTGGCTGGGGGCCCGGGATGACTGCACTGGCAGGATCGGCGTGATCGGCTACTGCATGGGAGGGGGGTTCGCCTTGCTGCTCGCAGCCGATCGCGGGTTCACGGTGTCGAGCGTCAACTACGGCACCGCTCCAAAGGATGCCTACACGGCCAGCTTCCTGAGACGGGCTTGCCCGATTGTCGGAAGCTACGGCGGCAAGGATCGCACACTGCGAGGGGCCGCCGAGCGCCTTGAGCGGGCATTGACGGCCGTCGGGGTCGAACACGACGTCAAGGAGTACCCGGAGGCCGGGCACTCCTTTCTCAACGACCACGAAGGAGCTGGAGACAAGAATCCATTCCCGTTCTCGGTCTTGGAGCCGGTCTTCGGAATACTCTCGCCAGGATCGGGCTACCACGAGGTATCCGCGCGAGATGCACGTAGGCGCATCCTCGCGTTCTTCGATGCGCACCTGAAGCCGTAGAGGGCGAGAGCCCCCGGTAATGTACCTGCTACCGGGTGCCACGGTCGGGCGGATCTTCTCCGTCCTGGCCCGCCCCGCCGTTCATCCCGACGTGGACGGAACCGGGATGTTGCGGACCCCACTCGAGGACGTGGTCATCTCGAAGGTTAGCGACGTCTTCGCCATGAACATGTTCAACGACGAGATGGGCGACTACGTCATGGAGAACCGCGTG
This sequence comes from Acidimicrobiales bacterium, assembly GCA_049523315.1. Lineage (GTDB taxonomy): Bacteria > Actinomycetota > Acidimicrobiia > Acidimicrobiales > Bog-793 > Fen-455. The sequence goes on from JBEKMZ010000002.1 coordinate 94,686, forward strand.
GTCGAATTCGAACCGGAGCGGCGCATCGTGTGGGAGCCGGTCATGCGTTCGATCGACAAAGCCGAGTTCCAGTCCGACGTCGGTGAGCCGGCGCATTACCAGTGGGGATGGCAGCTCGAACCATTGGACGCCGGCCGCACCCGGGTCACCGAGTTCTTCGACTGCAGCCGCTCACCCGATTGGCTGCAGAAGGCGGTCAAAGGGGGCGAGCGGTGGCGGCCCGAGATCGAGGCCAGCCTGGAGAA
>JBEKMZ010000003.1:0-93397 GCA_049523315.1 Acidimicrobiales bacterium
TCCACCGGAGCAACACCTGTCATCCTCGCCGCTGGCCTTGCCGTCGGCGCGATCGTCGCACTTGCTCTTACCTTGATCGCGTCCGTCCGGCGACAAAGACGAGACCTCGCCTTATTGAAGACCCTCGGATTCACCTCCCGGCAGTTAGCCGCCACCGTTGCCTCGCAGGCTTCGGCCATCGCCGCGATCGCCGCTGTCGTCGGAGTGCCCGTCGGCATTGCCGTCGGGCGACAACTATGGATTCTCTTCGCTCGCAACATCAATGCGGTGCCCCAACCCACGGTTCCCGCCTCCCTGATACTGGTCGCGGCCGGCGCGCTCATTCTCGCCAATCTCGTCGCGGCCGTGCCCGCGCGCATGGCCGCGCGCACGCCCGCCGCCCTAGTACTACGAACCGAGTGAGAGCGAACCGAGTGAGAGCCGAATCCCAAGCTTCTTCCTGAGCGCGACAGAACGACATGCAACAGGCGCCTCCGAGTGACGCCGAGCTTGCGCCCGAATCGGCAACTTGTCTAATCCACCAGTCTGAGGGTCTGAGATCCTCAGACGCTGGGCTCCGTGGGATCGCTCGCGAATCGGCTGCCGCTCACCTTTACGAGCGCCTCGCTGTCGACCGCTGTCAAGTCTCGACGCTTGAGAAGCGCCGCGAGATCCTCCAGAAGCCACGCAGGGCAGGCGAAGGCTCGGACGCCAGCGCCGGACGACTTCGGTGGCTCTAGCTGGCCGCGACGGGCGAGCTGACGGTCAATCGTGACCTTTCTACACCGACGTCTGGCTGTCGATGGGCGAACCGTCGACAAGTGGATGCGCGTATCGACCAGCTTCTCCCCTACCGCCACGGTCGAGTTCGCTGAGCCTCCCAAGGCCGTCCGGCCTGGCGGTCTGAGTTCACTCGTCCCCGTCCTCGGGAACGGTGGTGGTGCTCAGCGGAGCGCCTTTGCCCCAGCAGGCGATGACATGGACGTCGATATCGGCCCGGCGCGCGAGCTGCAGTACGCGCGGCACCACCGAACTGCTCCTGACCTGCTTCCATCTGGATCTGCGGGACGCCCCGAGCACGATCTGGGTGACCTGATTGTCCTTGGCGAACTGCACTAGCGCCGGTGCCGGGTCGTCCGCGGTGATCTCGTGCCAGCTCGCCCCGAGGTCCTCGGCTAGGTGCTTGATCGCAGCGAGCGCCTCCTTCGAAGCCGGGCGGGTGGTGTCGTCGCCGACGACGTAGACGGCCTGTAGGTCGGCGTGCGCCCGTAACGCGATACGGGCCGCCCGGCGCAGAACCGCGTCAGTCCCCGGTGCTGCGTTGGCTGCAACCATGATGCGCTCGGCGGTGTCCCAGACAATGTCGGGGCGGCGGGCGGCGAGGTACTCCAGGAGCTCCTCCTCGGTCTCGTCGGCAACGAAACGAAGCGCGAGCTCCCGCAAGGCGACAAGGTTCTGAAACCGGAAGAAGCTGTGAAGGGCGCTGGGGATCTTCTCGGGAGGGTAGATGTGACCATGCAGCATGCGGCGGCGCAGCTGCTCGGGGGACGAGTCGATCAGCTCCAACTGGTCGGCCCTGCGGACGACCCAGTCGGGGACTCGCTCGCGGACGGTCACACCGGTGATCTGCTGCACGGCATCGGCGACACTTTCGAGGTGTTGGATGTTGACTGTGCTGATGACCCCGATACCGGCGTTGAGGATCTCAAGCACGTCCTCCCAACGCTTGGCATGAGAACCCGAACCCGGCACGTTGGTATGAGCGAGCTCGTCGATTAGGGCTACCTCGGGCTTGCGGGCGAGTATTCCCGCGAGATCCATCTCCTCGAAGCCCGTGCCTCGGTAGTCGACGACCTTGCGAGCGACGACCGGAAGGTCTCGGATCTGCTGAGCTGTGAGCGCTCGGCCGTGCGTCTCGACGAAGCCGACCACCACGTCGGTGCCCCGCTTGTAGCGACGCCAGCCTTCGTCGAGCATCGCCCAGGTCTTCCCGACGCCGGCTGCAGCCCCGAGGTAGACGCGGAAGTGGCCTGCCGGCTCGACGATCTCATCGGAAGCTTGCGTCCTAGCGCTGTACTCCGCGTTCCTACTCACCGTTCGATCCCACCGTCTGACCCTAATATCATCTGGAGCTCTGTGCGACGACCCTACCTTGAGGTAAGCGTCCGTCAAATCTGAGGATTCCGGCGGCGGGGTTGCCGGCTGGAGGCAGGTCTGCCGGGCGAACGGTGAGCCGAGCTCAACGAGGAGCTGCGCTCGGCGGTGGCCGTCTCCGCCGAGCAGCACCGGGCCGACCCCGGCGTGCTCCCGTCGCACACCGGAGCCCAGGCCCGCCGCCGGGAGACGAACCTGTCTCGACAGCTCGCCCGTCTTGCCTGGAAAGTCGAGCACGGCGGAGCGTCGCAATGTCGAGTGGTACTTCGAACAGATAGCGCCGCGGCTGGGGGTCTCTCCCTCACCGAGATCGCAGGGGCACTCGGAGTCTCCACGTCGTCGGCAAGCAAGTTCCGACGGGGGTGCGTGTACCGGCGCCGAGGCATTGGGCCGTGTCTTGCGACTTGGTGAGTAACGGACTCCGTGAATCCGACCGATGGTGCTAATGCCGCGTCTGCGAAATGGCCTGGCTACTCACATGGGTCGCCGCGGAACCAGCGAGGTGACCCGGAGCTCGATCTCCTCCGCGTTGCTCGAATACGGATTCGGCCGATCCGGCTCCGTCTCCCTCGGAGCGGCGAGTCCGTCCAGATCCCCGACTACGACTAGGGGGATGCCACTCTCGCGTTGTCCGTGGGAGTCCCCTCATGGAAGCACGAGTCTGGACGTTGATCCAAAACGGCAGCGCGCCGCCTGTCATCGGGCGGGGTCTCCAACCGTTTCGCCTGTACCGTCGGCTCGAAAGATGTGCGCGCCCTAGAGCCGACTCTGGCCATCTAGGCATCCTCGCGCCGGCCCGAAGCTTGTGCGACCTCGGCGCTGATCGGCCAACCGCGCCCGAGACGATGCTCCTGTAGCTGTCAAACAGCTCGTTGGAACGCTTTGAGCGTGGTGATTGATGCGACCTGATCAACCATGTCACGCATGATCGCTTGGTAGACCTCTCGAGCGACGTAGCGCTTCAGGCAGCGGATGATCTCCTTCTTCGTCTTGCCTTCCGCGGTCCTACGAACCACGTAGTCCCTCGAGCGCTGATCCCACGAGAGCCGGTTCAAGACGATCATGTAGAGGGCACAGTTGGCTTGTCGATCACCACCCCGATTGAGGCGATGTCGAAGTTGCCGCCCCGATGAGGCGTCGACGGATGACGAGCCACACAATGCGGCGAAGGAGCGGTCTGGGCCGAGCCTCGTCAGGTTGTCGCCCGTGGCGGCGAGCAGCGTCGCGGCTGTCGCGACCCCAACGCCTTTGATGTCGAGGAGCGATGGCGCAGCGCTCTCGACGAGCACGGCGAGGTGTGTGTCGAGCTGGGTGATCTCCTCGGTGAGCGAGAGCCAGCGGCGGGCCAGGGCGGCGAGAGCAAGCTTGGCTGCACCGAGGGGCGTGGACGTGTCGTTACTGCGCATACGAGCCGTTTTGGCAATCCGTTCGCGTTCTTTCAGGCCGATGAGTTTGGCCCGTAGTTCCTCGGGGGCGGTGTCGATTACCGAGTGGACCTGGTTGGCCGCCTGCGTCCGGGTCTTCATTGCGCTTCGCCGGGCAACTCGCAGCAGCCGGATCGACTCGACGGTTCCCGTGGCCGCCTTCGGGGTGCCCACCGCCTCACCGGCGAGCACGGCTCGTGCGGCTGCCTCGGCATCGGCAGGGTCGGACTTGCCGCGCTTGCGGCGGGCTTGGCGTTCGGTCGGTTCACCACGATCACCTCCACGCCGGCATCGGTCAGAAACCGGGTCAGCCCGGCACCTCACGAGCCGGTGCCTTCCACTCCGACCGCGCCGAGCTGGCCGAAACCGCCCAGCCACCTGAGCAGCGAGCGATATCCGCGGAGGGTCGTCGGGAACTGCTCGGTGCCGAGCACCCGGCCCAGCTCGTCGAGAGCCACGCAGACACAGAAGTCCTTGTGTGTGTCGACGCCACCGGTGACAAGCAAGGTCGTATCTGCCATCTTGGTGCTGCCATTTCTTCTCGTGATTGGTTGGGGGTGGCACGCACAGCCCGACGACGGACAGGACCGTGATCGGGCTCAGGCACGAGCTCCTATTAGGTCACGTTCGCCAGACTGGTTGTGCCGGCGGGGCCCTGCTCACTCGGCCGACTGATCGGTTCAAGGACATCCCGTTTGGGAGTCGGTCGATGGGTGGGTCAGATCGAGTGAGCGGGACCCGCCACTTCATTAGCTGGCGGAGCTCCGCCGCTGGTGAATCCTCACAGTCGATCGGAGCGCCTTGAACGGTGGGGTGTGAACCGGTGTGCCTTTACTCCTCGACGGCGTAGCCCACGCTGCCCCGAGGGCCGCGATTGCAGCCTGCAAGAGACGGCTCAGGCGACGGTCACCGATGCGTCGAGATAGACGTCCTGGATCGCCCGGATTATCTCCACGCCCTCCTCGAGCGGCCGCTGGAAGGCTTTGCGCCCGACGATGAGGCCCATGCCGCCGGCCCGTTTGTTGATGACTGCCGTGCGGACGGCCTGCACGAAGTCCGCCGCCCCCGAGGACTCGCCGCCGGAGTTAATGAGGCCAATGCGCCCCGCGTAGCAGTTCACGACCTGCCAGCGGGTGAGGTCCACCGGGTGCTCCGTCGTCAGCTGCTCGTAGACGAGCGGGTCGGTGCGGCCGAACTTCAAGGCGGTGTAGCCGCCGTTGTTCTCCGGCATCTTCTGCTTAATGATGTCGGCCTCGATGGTGACGCCGATGTGGTTGGCCTGTCCGCTTAAGTCAGCGGCCAGGTGGTAGTCCGCCTCCGGCGTCTTGAAGGCGGGGTTGCGCAGGTAGCACCACAGGATGGTAAACAGGCCGAGGCGGTGCGCCTCGGCGAACATGGCGCTCACCTCCTGCAGCTGGCGGTCGCTCTGCTCGGAGCCAAAGTAGATCGTCGCCCCGACGCCGACAGCACCGAGGTCGAAGGCTTGGCGGACCGAGGCGAAGGGCACCTGGTCCCCGCGGTTGGGATAGGTGAGCAGCTCGTTGTGGTTCAGCTTCAAGATGAGGGGGGTCTTGTGGGCGTAGCGGCGGGCGATCATCCCGAGCACGCCGAGCGTCGTGGCGAAAGCGCTGCATTCGGCCGCGACCGCGAGCTCCGCCAGCCTCATCGGGTCGAAGTAGGCAGGGTTCTTCGCGAAGCTCGCCGCGGCGGAGTGCTCGATCCCCTGGTCGACGGGCAGGATCGACAGGTAGCCGCTTCCCCCTAGGCGTCCGTGGTCGAAAAGGTGCTGCAGGTTGCGCAGCACTGCCACCGGCCGGTCGCTGTTGAGAAGCACGCGGTCGATGTAGTCCGGGCCGGGAAGCGTGAGCTGGTCGCGCTCGACCGCCTTGCACTCGTGGCCGAGCAGGTAGTCGGCCTCGTCACCTAGAACCTCGCGAACATTGATCCTCATGGTGTACCTCCTTCCGGTCGGCGCACTAAGCCGAGAGAATGCCGGGAACGGACGGGGTGGAGGCGGACGCCCCACGGATCCAACCTGAGCATGTTCGCGCGCACGCCTATCACCTCTCTAAAGGAATCCTATTGCGTGGCATCCGTGCTGACCCACACGGTCCCGGTGGGATCACCAGACCGTCCACATGAGCGATGCTCCATGACCTGAGCTCGTCAAACGGTCGCGCTCGACGAGCTGCTCTGCCAGGGCCGAGAGCATTTCGCCTGCCGGGGACCCCGCGCTTAGCGACTGGTGAGAGCGACCGCCTCAGGCGAAGAAGGCCTGCGCGACGGCGTACCACTTTGGCGTCACGGTCTTCAGCTCCGCCGTCGCCTCGTCGAGTGAGACGGCGACGACGTCGTCACCGCGTAGCGCCACCATCTGCCCGAAGACACCGCTGTGCGCGAGTTCGGCCGCCCTGAGGCCGAACCGCGTCGCAAGGACACGGTCGCGCGGCGTCGGAGTGCCGCCGCGCTGGACGTGACCGAGCACGGTCACGCGCGTCTCGAACCCTGTGAGACGCTCGATCTCCTGGCCAAGCACCCCACTGACGCCGCCCAGGAGGACGTGCCCGAACTGGTCGGTCGCGGGTGCCTCCTGGCCCACCAACTCACCCTCGCCGCTCTCGTACGCGATCTCGTAGCCCTCGCTGACGACGACGACCGAGAAGCTCTTGCCGCGCTCGTGACCGCGGCGCAGCTCCTCGCAGACCGCCTCGACTGTCATCCGCTGCTCGGGGATCAGGACCAGGTCGGCGCCGCTCGCGATACCGCTCATCAGCGCGATCCAACCGGCATGCCGGCCCATCACCTCAACGACCATGACCCGCTTGCGTGACTCCGCTGCCGTGCGCAGCCGGTCGATCGCCTCGGTGGCAGTGGTTACCGCCGTATCAAAGCCGAAGGTGTAGTCGGTGCCCGAGAGGTCGTTGTCGATCGTCTTCGGCACGCCGACGACGGGAAACCCGTGTTCACGGTAGAGCTTGGCGGCAACGCCAAGCGTGTCCTCGCCGCCGATCGCGATGAGCGCGTCCAGCCCGCGCTCATGTGCATTCTGGAGCACCTTTTCGACGCCGCCTTCGATCTTGTAGGGGTTCGTACGGCTCGCGCCGATGATCGTGCCACCGCGAGCGAGGATATTGGCGACCTGGTCCGGGCCAAGATCCTGGAAGCGGCCCTCGACGAGTCCGCGCCAACCCTCGAGCACGCCGACACACTCCCAGCCGGCCGTGTCCGACGCTCGGACGACCGCGCGAATGACCGCATTTAAGCCCGGGCAGTCGCCACCACCCGTGAGCATCCCGACCCGCTTCGCCATCGTGTCCTCCTCAGATCGTGATGCCGGGGCGCTCGAGGCTCCCGATTGCGCGCACACCGAGAGCGTCCGTTGGTCCACCTGGCACAGCCAAAGAGCCTACTTTGTCAGCCTCGGGCGACTTGATCGTAGAGTGTCTGCTCGCGCCATCTGGTGTCGCGATGGCACGAGCAAGGATCGCCAGAGGAGCAAGTTGCGCCGACGACAGCGAGCATGTTTGAGTGTTGTGGTGCATGTCGTAGTCATCGGATGCGGGAGGGTCGGTGCGGGTCTGGCGGCCGAGCTGACCGATGCCGGTCATTCCGTATCCATCATCGACAAGCTGTCGTGCTCGTTCCGGCGACTGCCTGCCGGCTGGCCAAGCCAGTGCATCGTCGGTTACGGACTCGACCGGGACCACCTGGACGAGGCAGGGGCGAAGGAATCCCGGCGCGTCGAGAGACGTAAATCCTCGCTACCACATTGGGGATCTCGTAGGTCTCGCTGGCAATGCGGGCACAGATAATGTTGGAGTTGTCGCCACTTGTTACGGCGACAAGGGCGGTCGCGTAGGCTCAGGATCCCGACGATCGCGACCGTCCCGTGGACCATCGACCAGATGCTGCGTCCGATGATGCCCGACCAGGCCGTCACCGAGTGGTCCAACTCGACGGGCCATCTGCATCTCGTAGAGCAACGGTTGCCGAGGCAGTGGGCGGGGCGCCGGTTGCCGCCGGAGGTTCTCCGCGGGGAGGGGATCCGAGTCGCAGCGGTGACGCCTGCAGGCGTCCCAGCGCTCGATGTCGAAGATCTGATCGCGCAGGAAGGTGACGTCTTGAGCCTCATCGTCACCTGCAAGGTCGAAGAAGAACTCGTGGCATTGTTTCCAGGTGTCTCGATCGTGCCGGGGACCAAGCACAGGGAGGTACAGCCATGAAAGTGGCGATCGCAGGTGCGGGAAATGTGGGCCGATTCCTCGCCGAGGACTTGGCGCGGAACGGGCATGTGGTGGAACTGCTCGATTCGGACGTGGATCTCGTCGCCTCGTTACCGCCAGTTGAGGGCATTCGCTACATCACCGCCGACGCTTGCGAGGTGTCCTCCCTGCAGGCGGCCAGTTTTGATGAGATGGACGTCGTCGTGGCCGTCACGGGTGACGATGAGGACAACCTCGTCGTCTCCCAGCTCGCCAAGCAAGAGTTCGCAGTTCCCCGCGTGATCGCAAGGGTGAACCACCCGAAGAACCACTGGCTCTTTAACGAGATGTGGGGCGTCGACGTCGCGGTGTCGATGCCCCAGCTTCTCGCCGGCCTCGTCGAGGAGGCGGTGTCGGTCGGGATGCTTGTCCGCCTGCTGCAGTTCGAAGGAGGTCACACCCGCCTCATGGAGGTGACCTTGGACGAGAACTCGCCCGTTATCGGGAGCGAGTTCGGGGCGCTCACGCTGCCGCGGGGCGCTGCGGTTGTCGCCTTGGTGCGCGACGGCCACGTGGTCGTGCCGCGAGCGGACACACCCTTGGATGAAGGGGACGAAGTCGTGCTTCTCGTTAGCACGGAATGCGGAGACGACGAGATCCGGATGCTTCTCCTCCGAGACTCGTGACGGAAGCTCGCCTAGGTCTGTGCTCGCTCACGGACCGCCTGGCCCTTGCCAGGGCTCACAGTCACCCGAGGCCACTCACCGCCCGGTAGCCCTCTGACCGCCCCAAAAGGACTCCCATCCCACCCCGCCGCCGCCATCGCGGATTACATCGAGCACTTCTACAACCCGGCCCGGCGCCACAGCGCGCTCGGCTACCTCACCCCGAACGAATTCGAAGACCTACACTCACCCCAACCCCAGGCCACGTTGTCCTAAGACGTTGTCCACTAAATGGGATACAGGCCTTCTGGTGGGCGCTACAGGACTCGAACCTGTGACCTCAGCCGTGTGAAGGCTGCGCTCTAACCACCTGAGCCAAGCGCCCTAGAGGCACGTTCCGATCAGTGCTTCCGCGGAGGCGAACAATAACAGCGCACCACACCACGGTCGTATCGCTCGCTTGGTGCGCAGGTCGTTCAGTCCTCGACGACGTCGTAAACCTGCACCAAGTCCGGCTCGCCGAGACCGACGATCTCTTTTGCCTCGGGCGCCTTCGTGAAGACGAATGTCTCGTAGATAACGAACTTGAGGACGAAGAAGACACCGGACACGGCCAAGTACGAGGCCGTCGTGAGGGCGACCTGGCAACCCGGGTTGGCAGTTAGACGACGTGCAGCGTCTTCGGCCACGTGTGTGACAACCGCGGAGACCACGAATGTCGCGAGTGCGACGGCCATGTACAACAGCACTTCGGTGCGCCAGTCCCGGCCGCGCCGATCGCGCCACGCCCAGCGGCGGTTCAGAATGTAGTTCGGCACCGCGCCGCCGATGAACCCGACGGCCGAGGCCACCGTGGTTCCCGTATGCCCCCAGCCCAGTGCTGCTGCGAATGCTGCCTCGCTGAGCACGATCGCCACGACCGACCCGGCGCTGTAGCCGGTGACGCGCCGCAACAGGGGATGACGTTCGAGATGCGGGCGCAACCAGGCTGGTGTTCTGGAGGCCACTGTCACTCAGCCGTACAGGCCGGAGCGGGGCGCATCAGAGCACCGCGCAAGTGACGATGACCCTGGGGATCGACCCGCCTGTTGAAGCGACTACCCGTCAGGGCGCCGCGAACCGTCCGCGAAACAGGGGTACCGGCGCACACGGTTCTCACTGTAGCGCCCAGCCCGCCGGTTTCGCAGTCCGATAGGAGCGACCAGCTCCCAAGCGTTGTGCAAGGCGCGGCAGGTACCCTGGAGACGATGGCGGACCAGGACGAAGCCGAGCCCGACGAGTCCGACCCCGGCGCGACCGAGGGCTCGGGTGCCCCTGCCAACGGGTGGAACCAGTGGGTGCGGCGCAACTTCTCGATGCAGCGCTTCTTGCGGCCGGCTCCTTCTAACGAGCGCGCCGGGAGCGGAGGCCCCTCGGCCGGCTCCGGCGTGACTCCATCGCAGCGCTCGGCGGCAGTCAAGGCCGCCGTGAACAACCTCAACCCTCGCGAGCGACAGATCGGGTTCCTTGCCGTCGCATTCGAGCTGGCGCTGACCGCGATCGTTGTCATCCCGTACCTGACTCACCACGTCAAGCTCTCGAAGAACAACCTCAAGACCATGAGCGCGGTGCACTTTTTCTTGGTCGAGGGGCTCGTCGTAGCGATCTTCCTGCTTCTCGGGACGCTCCTCAAGCGCCGGGCCCTACTCGGTTTCGCATCGCTCGCCACGGCCATCTGGCTCATAGAGCTGCCGGCGCTTCGCGTGTTCGGTCTCGCTTATCTTGGCCTCGGGATATGGCTTCTCATGAAGGGCCTCAAGTCCCAGCAGAATGCCACCCGAGGCACCGCCCGGGGCGCTTCGAGCCAGCCGAGGCCCTCCAAGCGCGCCCGCTCTCAGGCCGAAGCGCTCGCGAGCCGATCGGCACCCAAGGCGAACAAGCGCTACACGCCGCCCAAGCCCGCGCGCCGGCCCCCGCCGAAAAAGCCAGCCCCGGCTCGCGCCGAGCCTCCGAAGTAGTGGCTCCGACCACGACGAGACCGTGGCTGCTCCGCCTTGTCGCCCACTTGCTGTCGCAGTTTTCGCGGGCTGAAATGGCCAGGCGCTCTAGCAGCCGGATGCTAGAAACACACCCGTGATATCCGACGAGCTCGCCGGCCGGCGGATCGCCGTCACCGGGGCGACCGGCTTCCTCGGGACAGCGCTCGTCGAGCGACTGCTGCGAAGCGTGCCGGAGTGCGAGATCATCGTCGTCGTCCGCCCCGGCCAACGCCAGGGGCCGGCCGAACGCACGCGGCGCGAGATACTGCGTAACGACTGCTTCGACCGGCTCAGGGCAGAGCTCGGTGAGAGCTTCGAGGAGGTGGTCGCGCGGCGCCTGCGCACCATCGCTGGCGACGTGGGACGAGACGGGCTCGCGCTCGACGACGCCGGTCGGGACATCCTCGGCTCGTGTGACATCGTCATCCACGCCGCGGCGGCGGTGACATTCGACGCACCCTTGGATGGCGCCGTCGAGGTCAACTTGCTAGGACCCCTGCGTGTCGCAGAGACACTCAAAGAGCTCGCAGGTGAGCGGGCGACGGGTGGATCTCCCGGAGACCTACCGCATCTGATCGCGGTCTCGACGGCGTACGTCAACAGCGGCCACAAGGGCGACGCCGCCGAGGAGCTCATCACCTCTTCGAAGTTCGTCTCCAAGATCGACTGGCGGGCGGAGGTCAAAGCCGCGCGCCGTGCCCGCGCCGACGAGGACGCAGCGAGCCGGAGCCCGGAGCGGCTGACGGCCTTCCACCGCTCTGCGCGCTCTGAGCTCGGGGCGGCCGGCACGGCGTTGTTGGCGGAGAAGACCGAGCAGTTGCGCTCCGATTGGGTCCGCGACCGCATGGTGGCCCTGGGCCGCGGCCGTGCCAGGGCGCTCGGGTGGCCCGATGCGTACGCCTTTACGAAGTCACTCGGCGAGAACGCCCTGCTCGAGGTGCGTGGTGAGCTGCCGCTCACGATCGTGCGGCCATCGATCGTCGAGTCTTCCCTCCTGCAGCCGCGCCCGGGGTGGATCCGCGGGTTCAGGATGGCCGAGCCCGTCATCATCTCCTACGCCCGAGGCCTGCTCCGACAGTTCCCCGGGGTCCCCGAGGGGATCGTCGACGTGATCCCAGTCGACCTCGTCGTCGCGGCCTTGATCGCCGTCGCGGCCAAGGGCCCAGATCCTTCCGGCCCAACCGTCTACCAGGTCGCCTCGGGTGTCAGGAACCCTCTCCACTACGGTCAGCTGGTCGATCTTGTCGAGAACTGGTTCACCGAGCGCCCGCTCTATGACAACAGGGGCCAGCCGATCGTCGTCCCAAAGTGGTCCTTCCCCGGCCGTGGCCGTGTCCAGGGCCAGCTCCGGCGAGCGACGCAGGTCCTTGGTGCGGCCGAGCGGCTCGTAAACGCCCTTCCGTTGCGGGGCGAGCGGGCCGAAGGTGCCGCCCGGATCGAGGAGCGGCGCTCCGAGGCAGAGCGCGCCCTCAGCTACGTCGAGCTATACGGCGCCTACAGCGAGACGGAGGCGCGATTTCGCATCGACCGCACTGTGCAACTGTTCGAGAGCCTCTCCTCGGCTGACCAGGAGATGTTCTGCTTCGACCCGGCCGTGATCGACTGGACCCACTACATAGAAGACGTCCATCTGCCCTCGGTCGTCGAGCACGCCAGGGTCCGCACCTCGCCGACTTCGAGACGGACAATGGCGACGCGCGAAGAGCGCACCTTGAAGGCCGTCTTGTCCGACAAGCCGCGTTGCGCCGCCTTCGACCTCGAGAACACCCTGATCGCATCGAACGTGGTCGAGAGCTACGCCTGGCTCGCCACCCGCCACCTGGAACGCGCCGACCGTACCCGCCTCGTCGCAGGCCTGCTCGCAGAGGGCCCGAGGCTCCTTCGCCTCGACCGGCGCGACCGGAGCGACTTTCTGCGCGCCTTCTATCGTCGCTACGAGGGTGCCCCGATCGACCAGCTGCGATTCGACAGCTACGAGCTGTTCAGCGACCTCTTGGGCCTGCGGGCCTTTCCCGACGCCATCGCCCGAGTGAGGCGCCATCGCGCCCTCGGGCACCGGACCTTGTTAATCACCGGCGCCCTCGACTTCGTCGTCGAGCCCCTTCGCCCTCTTTTCGACGAGATCGTTTGTGCTCACATGGGCGAGCGCGACGGCAAGCTCACGGGCGAGCTCACCGACTCACCTCCAACCGGTGAGGCGCGGGCGCTCTTGCTCGACGAATTCGCTCGCTCGCAGGGCCTTAGTCTCGGTGACACAGTGTCGTACGCGGACTCGACGAGCGACCTGCCCATGCTCGAGGCAGCCGGGTTCCCGGTCGTGGTGAACCCGGAGGCCAAGCTCGCCGCCATCGCCCGGCGGCGGGGCTGGTTCATCGAGCACTGGCAACGGTCGGCCGGGGGGCCGAGGCGCACACTCGCGATCGCAACCCGCAAGCCCGGAGTGCAGACCAGACCGGCCACTTGGCTCACGACATCGTCAAGTGGAGACGGCAGGTGAAGGCGCTCCAGTTCGAACGCAACGTCCCGCGCTTTGCCGCGGCCCGGGTCGCCTCCACGCTCGCTGGCTCCGGGAAAGGAGTCCGCCTCGGGCCCCTCGAGCTCGTCGAGATCGACCCGTTCGAGCTGCCCGGACCGGGATGGGTCCGGCTGCGACCCCGCCTCGCGGGCATCTGCGGATCGGACCTCGCCACCTTGGACGGCCGCAGCTCTCGGTACTTCGAGCACATCGTCAGCTTCCCCTTCGTGCCGGGCCACGAGGTGGTGAGCGACGTCGAAGGGGGGACGCTCGACGGCCGCAGGGTCGTGCTCGAGCCCGTGCTCGGCTGCGAAGCACGTGGGGTTCGGCCCCCTTGTGCCGGTTGCGCGGCAGGCCGGAAGGGCTCCTGCGAACGGATCGCCTTCGGGCACCTACGACCGGGGCTGCAGACCGGCTACTGCCGCGACACCGGCGGTGGCTGGTCGACCGGGCTCGTCGCGCACGAGAGCCAGCTCCACGAAGTACCAGACGACATGTCGGACGAGGCCGCCGTCATGGTCGAGCCGGCCGCCTGCGCCGTCCACGCGGCGTGCGCAGCCGACATCGCCGGCGGGGAGCGCGTCGTCGTGTTCGGTTCGGGGACACTCGGGCTGTGCGTGCTAGCCGCGCTCCGCTCGCTGTTTCTACCCGGCACCCTCCTCGCGGTCGCCAAGCACCCCAAACAGCGCGATCTCGCACGCGACCTCGGCGCGGATCAGGTCGTCAAGCCTGGCGAGCACAAGCGGGCCGCACGGCGGGTGTCGGGCTCGCTGGCTCTCGAGTCGGACAACGGGCATATCGAGCGCCTGACGGGCGGTGTCGATCTCGTCATCGATTGCGTGGGAAGCGCCGACTCCCTGGCCCAGTGCCTCGACATCGTGCGCCCAGGTGGCCGGGTCGTCCTCGTCGGCATGCCCGGGCTCATCAAGGTCGACCTGGCGCCCTTGTGGCAGCGCGAGATCGAGCTGCGCGGCGCTTACGCTTATGGGAGTGAGGACCGGCCCGGCGGGCCACGGTCGAGTTTCGATCTCGCGTTCGAGCTCGTTCGAGAGGCGCACCTAGAGCGCCTCGTCTCTGCGCGCTACCCACTCGAGAGCTACGAGGACGCCGTTGCCCACGCAGCCGCCGCCGGAGGTCGTGGGGCGGTAAAGATCGTGTTCGACCTGCGCAAGGGTGCGGGCGGCGGCCACGGCGCCGACGGTCGGCAGATGGCCATTACTAACAAGGAGGCAAAGTGAGCCCGAGGCCCGGCTTCGTCCTCGAGGTCGACCGGTCGACCCCGGCGACCTTGATGTGGCACGGCGAGGGCTTCCGTCTGGAAAAGCTTCCGGTCGGGACGCGGGTCATATACGGCCCAGAGCCGCTCGACCCGGTCGCCGATCCCGATGAGGTGATCCGCAACGCCCTCGAGCATCCCCTCGGCGACTCCCAGCCGTTGCGCACGCTCCTGTTTGCCGGCATGCGCCTCACGATCGCGTTCGACGACATCTCGCTCCCCCTTCCGCCCATGCAGGCCCCTGACGTGCGCCAGCGCGTGATCGAAGCGGTCTTAGACCTGGCGGCTGAGGCGGGGGTGGACGATGTCGTCCTCATCGCGGCGCTCGCACTGCACCGCCGCATGACCGATCCCGAGCTTCGCCACGCCCTCGGCGATCGCGTCTTCGAGGCATTCGCCCCCCATGGGCTGCTCTTGCAGCACGACGCCGAGGACCCGACGAACCTGGTCCACCTCGGGCTCACCGATCATGGCGAAGACGTGGAGATCAACCGCCGGGCGGCCGAGAGCGACCTCCTCGTGTACATCAACATCAACCTCGTCCCCATGGACGGGGGGCACAAGTCCGTCGCGACCGGCCTCGCCTCGTACAAGAGCTTGAAGCACCACCACAACGTGCGCACGCTGCAGCACAGCCGCTCGTTGATGGACGAGAACAACTCAGAGCTGCGCAACTCGAATTGGCGCATGGGGCGGCTCATCGCGGCCGCGGGCGTGAAGATCTTCCAGATCGAGACGACGCTGAACACCAACACATTCCCGGACCAGCTCGGATTCCTGCAAAAGCGGGAATGGGAATGGTCACTTCGCGACCGGGCGAGCTTCCTCGCCACCTCCGCAGCACTCGCGCGGACGCCCGGGGGGATCAGCCGCAAGATCTTCCACTCGGTCTACGCGCCGCACAATCTCACCTCCGCACAGGCGGGCGAGGTCGAAGCGGTCCATCGGTCCACCCTCTCCAACATCTACCGCCAGCAGTCGGTGGAGGTTTCAGGCCAGACCGATGTCCTTACCATGGGGCTGCCGTACATATGCCCCTACAACGTCAACTCGACGATGAACCCGATCCTCGTCGCGTGCCTAGGCCTCGGGTACTTCTTCAACCTCTATCGCGGCAAGCCCCTCGTGCGCGAGGGGGGTGTCCTCATCATCTCGCACCCGACGCCGTGGGAGTTCAACCCGGTCCACCACCCGAGCTACATCGACTTTTTCGAGCAGGTACTGGCCGAGACGACCGACCTGATCGAGATCGAGGCCAAGTACGAGGAAGCCTTCGCCACAGACCCCTGGTATATCCACCTTTACCGGACGAGCTACGCCTACCACGGCGTCCACCCCCTCTACATGTGGTACTGGTGCGCGCACGCCCTTCAGCACCTCGGTCGGGTGATCGTGGTCGGAGGCGACCGGTCGGCCGTGCGACGGATGGGTTTCTCTCCCGCGTCAACGCTAAATGACGCCCTCGAGCTTGCCGAAGATACTGTCGGGAGGGAACCGACCATCACCCATCTCCACGTGCCCCCATTGCTGCTGGCCGAGGTCACATGACACGGCGTGTGCGCGGCGCGCTCGAGCCCGGCCGCGAGGGACTGCGCTTTGTGGCCGAGCGGCCGACTCGCCCGGGTGGCGTCGCCGTCCAGGCACCCAAGAGCACACTCGGCGTTGACTACGAGACGGCCTGGGCGCGCCGGTACTCGGTCCGACTCGCGCGGGCGATGGTCCTCGACGACTTCTCCCGGCCTGTGCTGCGCGTGGCACTGTCACCCCGGGTGACCGGCCTCGAGCACCTCGATCCCGTGCGGGGCCCGATGATCCTCGCCGCCAATCACGCCAGTCATCTCGACACCGCCCTGCTGCTGTCGGTACTGCCCTCTTGGTTGAGGCACCGGACGATCGTGGCGGCGGCGGCCGACTACTTCTTCGACCGGCACTGGAAAGCGGCTTTCTGGTCCTTCGGCCTTGGCGCGATCCCGATGGAGCGCACCAAGGTCAATCGCCGCTCGGCGGATCTTGCTGCCCATCTCATAGACGACGGCTGGAGCCTCATCATCTTCCCCGAGGGTGGGCGCACAGAGGACGGCTGGGGTCGCGAGTTCAAAGGCGGCGCCTCTTACCTCGCAAAGCGCTGTGGCGTCCCGGTCATCCCGGTCCACATCCGTGGCACAAGGGCGGTGCTCGCCAAGAGCAGCTCACGCTTTCGCCCGGGGTCGACCGAGATACGCCTCGGTGATGCCCTCACGCCGAGGGTGGCCGAGGACGCCCGCAAGTTCGCAGCCCGCATCGAGCTCGCCGTCGCGGCCCTCGCAGACGAGGCGGAGTCGGACTGGTGGTCGGCGCGCCGGCGGGCGGCGGCCGGGACAACTCCACCGTTCCGTGGCCCTGAGGTCTCCGCCTGGCGCCGCGAGTGGGCCTTGCCGGACTCGGCCCGCAAGGACCAGCGCCCCGTGCGCGAGCGCTCGAGCCACAAGCCCTGGAACCGTGATGAATGACGGCGCGCCCGCGCATTGCCGCGGCCGTTCCGGTCGCCTCCCCATCGGCGCGCGCGCGGGCCTTGCGGGCCTTATCATTCTCGCCGTGTCGGCCACGGTCTCCGCCTGTGGCGCGAGCACTTCGCTCGGCAACGACTTCTTGGCCCCGCTCACGGCACTGCCCGCCACCGATGTCGTGTTCGAGACAAACCTACAAAGTGCGGTCCAAGGCGGGGTCGTGCAGGCAGGACTTTCGGGCACGTCGCAACTCGGTGGCCTGGCCGAGACCAGTGGCGCCCCTGCGACGACGAGCGAGGTCAGTGTGGCGAGCGGCACGGGCGTGTCGGTGTATACCGCCTTCAACCCTGTCGACCGGCACTGCCTCGGGAGTTTTGTGATCCCCCCCGGGGCGGCGGTGACCGTCCTCGGCGAGAGCGACGCCGGAACCTATGACTT
This sequence comes from Acidimicrobiales bacterium, assembly GCA_049523315.1. Taxonomy (GTDB): domain Bacteria; phylum Actinomycetota; class Acidimicrobiia; order Acidimicrobiales; family Bog-793; genus Fen-455. Next base: position 17,158 of record JBEKMZ010000003.1, read on the forward strand.
CTGGTTCTCGGCCACGACCGCAACCGGATGCACGGCCAGCATCTTCACGACTGAGATGTCGGTGCCTTCCGGATGGGCGTCGGGCGATCCTTCCTCGACAGGCTGGCCGAGCGCCTGACGAGCCGTCGGGCGGGCCGAGGCGCGAGTCAGGTCAGTTGCGCACGCCCGGGGGCACCATGCCCCACCTTGCGCCGAGGACGTAGCCCCGGCCCCGGACCAGGCTCCGGCGCCACTCCACCGGGCGATCCCCCGCATAGGCGACACGCTCAACCTCCAAGATGCCCTCGCCCCGGCCGGGCCGCAGCATCTTGCGCTCGGCAGGTGTGCAGGCGACCGCCCGCAGCTGTTCGGTGCCGCCGGTGATGCGCAGCCCGCAACGTGCCTCGAGCAGGGCGTAGAGGGATCCCTGGGTTAGATCACCACCGGCGAACGCGCGCCGTTGCGCGGCGTCGAGCGCGATCGCCGACAGGTCGAGCGCTAGCGGCTCATCGTCCGCGTAACGGAGGCGCTCTACCCATTGCACCACCTCGTGGCTACCTGTCCCGAGCGCCCGGGCGACGGTCTCGCCGGCTTCTGCCTCCTCGACTCGTAGCACCTTGCTCGCTTCCGCGAGCCCCGCCGCGGTAATCGCCTGGGCGAGGCCCGAGGTACCGAGGATCGGCGCGTCGAGATGACGGTGGACCACGAAGGTCCCGCTCCCCCGGCGGGCATCCAGCAGGCCCTCCCCTCGGAGACGCCGAATGGCCTCGCGTACGGTCGCACGGCTGACGCTGAAAGCACCGGCGAGCTCGATCTCTGTCGGGAACCTCTCGTCGAACTCGCCTGAGGCGAGGCGCCGGCGCAGCTCACGGGCAAGTTGCGCCCACAGCGGGAGGGGGTCGCTCGAGTCGAGTGCCATGACCGCGGCCATCGGTGCGCTCCCACTGGCGCGGTCCGGATTGTCCGGGCTCAAGCGGTCAGCCACCCGATAAGGAAGGACCCCAAGATGACAGCAAGGACTGTCGCCGCAATCGCGCCGAACAGCCAGTCGCGCCGGCGGACGAAGGCGACGGCGCTTGTGACCAGGCCGGCGACGGGCGTCATGATCAAGACCAGGACTCCGGCGACGATTATCGCCTCCCCGCTGCCGTGGCGTATCCCGTCGAAAACCGCCGGGAACGAGTGTGGGAACCTCGCCCGTGCGCGCAGATTGGCTTGCTCTAGCGCGTGCGACGCGAACCCAGCGGGGTCCGAGACAAGGCCGACCACGTAGCCCAAGACGAGGAGCGTCGCGCTCGCGATAACACCTACGCGCAACACCCGTCCCACGGCGGCTCGCACTCCGTGCGGCGATGGAGGCACGAGTGCCCCGTAGGCCAGTGTCTCCGATGCCATCAGCTGATCCCCTTCCACAACATCTGAACCGCCACAGCCAACAGGGCGATCACGAAGAGCACGCGCAGGCGGTCCGCGCGGATACCCGCCAAGAGCCTGGAACCCTGAGTAGCCCCGAGGAGGACACCGATCGCGACAGGCCCGGCAATGAGGGGATCGATGTCACCGCGGGAAAAATAGACGACGGCGCTCGCAGCCGCTGTGAGGCCGATCAACAAGTTGCTCGTAGCCGTCGAGACTTTCATGGGGATGTGCATCGCCAGATCCATCGCCGGCACCTTGAGCACGCCCGATCCGATCCCGAGCAGGCCGCTGATACCTCCCGCCAGGTACATGAGCCCCAAGCCGAGCCCCGTATTGGCCACGACGTAGGGCACCTCGGTGCGCTCGGCCTCGTCGTAATAGGCAGAGTCGAGGGCGAGGCGGTTCGTAAGGCGGCTCTTTACGCGAGCGGCCAGCACGACGGGCCGGCCCGACGCAGTCGGCCCCTGTCGGGAGCCGCGCAGCATTTGTACCCCGGAGAGCGCGAGCACGAGCCCGAACAACCCGAAGAGGAACCGCGCATCGAAGACACCCGACAGCAGGGCGCCTGATACGGCGCCGATCGTCGTCGCTACGGCGAGCAAGGTCGCCACCCTCAAGTTCGTGATGCTCTGGCCCACGTTCCTGGCCGCTCCAGCTGAGGAGGTCGCCGCCACAGCGACGATCGACGTCCCGATCGCAAGCCGGATGTCGAGGTGAAAGGCCAACGTCAGTACGGGAACGATCACGAACCCGCCCCCGAGGCCGAGCAGAGAGCCAAGCACGCCCGCGAAGAGAGAGATCCCGAACAGCACCAGCGACAGCTCGACGACGCTCACGCTCCTCAGCCTACATTAGTACGGACAACCGTACTCATCATCCATGCGGGCAACAGGACAGCCGCTGGCCGAGCGCTCGGGACGCCTTCCTACGGGCTCTGCGCCAAGGCCCGACTGGTAGCGTTCGGGTGCTCAATCTGTGCCCGGACGCGGAGAAAGGGCCGGTGGGGGGGATACCGGCCCCTTCTCAAGACTCATCAGTTGCTGGAGGGGGGATTCCGCTACTGAGGTCTGTATACATAGTGCACGAATTCACAGCATCGGTCAAACAGCTCTTACCGATAGCCGCTATCGTTCCCTGCGATGGAGTTGCGGCAGCTGAGCGCGATAGTCGGGATCGCCGATCATGGGTCGTTCTCCGCTGCCGCCGACGCCCTGCAGACAGTGCAGTCGAACATCTCTGCGCATGTGAAAAAGCTCGAGCGAGAGCTCGGCTGTGATCTCGTCGATCGTGGGAGCGGTCAGCTAACAGAGGCGGGCGAGATAGTCGTCGCCCGCTCGCGCAGAGTCCAGGCGGAGCTCGACGCGATGCTCTCGGACGTGGTCGCGCTCACGCGTGAGGTGGCTGGGAGCGTCCGGATCGGGATGATCGGCACGACCGCCAGGTGGCTCGTGCCACAGTTGCTGCGGGCGACGCCCGAGCGGTACCCCCACCTGCACCTCGTATTCGTCGAGACACCGATCACACGGCTCGATTCCCAGCTCGCGACCGGCCAAGTGGACATTGCCGTCGTGGACCTTCCCACAGAAGGCGACGCCGACATGGCCGTGACACCGCTGTTCGAGGAGGATCTCGTCCTCGTGGTGCCCATCGACCACCCCCTTGCGTGTGCCGATGAGGTGAGCCTGAATGACTTAAAGGCGATCCCGTTGTTGCTGCCCCTAGCCGGGACGGCGTTTCGGGCCGACCTCGACACCGCCCTCGGCGCGACGGGCGCCACCTTGTTGGCCAGGGCCGAGGTCGACGGGACTCGCCTCATCGCTTCTTTGACCTTTGAAGGCTGGGGCCCAGCGATCCTGCCCGCGACGGCGGTGCCGACCTATCTCCTCGACCGCTTCGCGCTCGTGAAACTGACCGAGATACCGCGGCGCCTCGTCGGGGTCGTCAGGCGCGCGACGGGCCTGCCCTCAGCTCCGGCGCGGGCGGTGCTCGAGCTTCTCACCGAGATCATCTTCGACCCGTCAAGGACGCCTGAGTGGCTCACCCCCGTCCCCCCCGACAGCGCCCGCGCACCTGAGGCTTCCACGAAGGCCTCAGGTGTCCTCCGGCTCTGAGGACGGGCGAGGGTCGCGCCACATGAGCCACAGCCGTATAGAGGTCTCGGGGACGCTCACCTCGTCGATGACCTCGAAGCCATGCCGGTTGTAGAACGCGATATTGGCCTCGACCGAGACTTCGAGATATGCAGGCTTGCCTTCCCGGTCGCAGCGCTCGAGCACCGGCGCGAGCACCGCCGAGCCAAGGCCCCTGTGCTGCCAGCTCGGGTCGGTGCCGAGCCCACCGAGGTAGTAATGGGGCTTTCTCGGGTGCCGTGGCTCGACTAGCTGGACGAGACGCAGTGCCGCCCCGGCGCGACGCCCGAGGATGTAGAGCTTGGGCACCTGCGCGATCATCTCGCGGGCTCCCGGCGGCCCGGTGCGAGGGGGTACCCACAACGCCGTCGAGTGGCACCCTTCGGTGGTATATGCGAGCCCTCTCTCCTTCGGTGTCTGGCGTAGTTGAAGGGTGAAAAAGCGGTGCAGGGCTCGGCGCCTTGTCCGCGCTTCGGGAAACATGTACTCAAGCAGGGGGTCGTCGTAAAAGGCCCTCACCAACGAGGACGCCGCGGCCGGGACCTCCTCGGGACGCACCAGGTGAACCGGTTGCACCGCAGGCATGGTAGTGGCACCCCGGTTGGCCGAGGCGTCCATTCGGAGGGAATCTGCAGGTGCTGCGCGGGGTTCTTGTGTCATGGCCCTTAATCGTTTCTCCGTCAACTGGGATTACCGCTGCCCTTTTGCCCGCAATGCACATGAGCACCTCGTAACCGCCCTGCGGGGCGGCGCGCCCTTCGATGTCGAGTTCGTCCCCTTTTCGCTGAACCAGGTTCACGTTGAAGAGGGCGGCGTCCCGGTCTGGGACGACCCGCAACGCGAGGCCGACCTGCTCGCCGGCCAGGTCGGGATCGTCGTCCGCGACAGGTTCCCCGAGCAGTTCCTCACTACCCACCTCGGTCTGTTCGTCCTGCGCCACGACAAAGGGGCCGATCTGCGCGACAAGGCAGCCTTGGCCTCGGTGCTCAAGAGCGAACGCATCGATCCCGCCCGTGTCTTCGAGGAGATCGAGAGCGGCTGGCCGCTTGACGAGTTCCGCAAGTCCCACGAGTCGGCTGTGGCCGATCATTCCGTGTTCGGGGTTCCGACCTTCATCGCCGGTGCCGAGGCCGCGTTCGTCAGGATCATGACACGGCCGGCCGGCGACGTGGCCATGGCAAAAGCCACCATCGAGCACGTCTTGGACCTGCTCGAGGGACACGTCGAGCTAAACGAGTTCAAGCGCACGTCGATTCCCAAATAATCGCAAGCGCTTCGCGGCATATCGACCGTCAGAAATGACTGGCGCGCGCCCTCACTGCTAGCGTCGGCCGCATGCGGATCATCTCAGAGCACGAGCTCGGGAACCGCCTCGGTTCACTCACCGAGACAGCACCGCGGGTCGTCGTTTCCGGTAACTGGTCAACCCCCAAGCGGGCTCTCGAGATCGTCGACGCTCACATCGAGAGCTACAGGCTGTTCGTGTTGGGCTTGCGGCACTCGGTCACGTCCCGACCAGGCGTTCGCCTCGAGACGCCATTTGTCGGGCCCGGCATGCGCAATTCGCCGGCACTCGACTACATCCCGATGCGGCTCTCCTTGGTCCCGCGGCTCTTTGCGATTTCCCGTCAGCCCGACGTCGTCCTCGTACACACCTCTACACCCAAAGCTGGGAAGGTCTCGCTCGGCATCGAGATCAACGTCCTTCCTGCGGCTTTGGAGGTGGCACGTGCGCGCGGCGCCCTCGTTGTCGCCCAGATCAATCCACGCATGCCGTACACATTCGGCGACGGGGAGATCCCTACGCGCATGATCGACCTCGCGATCGAGGTCGACGAGCCCCTGCAGACGGTCAAGGTCGCTCCAGCAGACGACGTGAAGCGCCAGATCGGCGCCCACATCGCCCACCTCGTGCCGGACGGCGCCACGCTGCAACTCGGGATCGGCGGGATCCCCGATGCGACGCTCGGCAGGCTAGTGGAGCGACGCGGCCTGCGCATCTGGTCGGAGATGATCAGCGACGGAGTCCTCGTCCTCGAGAAAGCAGGCGCACTCGATCCCGAGAGCCAGGTGGTCACCTCGTTCATCGGCGGGTCGCATGAGCTCTACGACTGGGCCGACGGCAATCCTAGGCTCCGGATGCACCGGACCGAGACCACCAACGACCCGGCGATGATCGCGCTGAATCCGATGATGATCTCGATCAATGCAGCCGTGCAGGTAGACCTGTTTGCGCAGGCGAACGCAAGCTATGTGGGCGGCCGTATCTTCTCCGGCTTCGGCGGGCAGACCGACTTCATCGTCGGTGCGCTGCACTCGACCGGCGGCCAGGCGGTCATCGGCCTGCCTTCGTGGCACGAGAAGACGAAGTCGTCCACTATCGTCCCGCTCCTCGATTCGCCTGCAACCTCGTTCCAGCATTCGGTGATCGTGACCGACCAGGGCTCTGCCCACATCTTCGGCCGCAGCCAGCACGACCAGGCTCGCCTGCTCATCGAAGACGCAGCTGCTCCGGAGGCCCGCGACGAGCTTTGGAAAGCGGCCGAACAACTGGGCCTCGCCGACCCGCAGAACTACACCAAGCCCGCTTAGGACTCTGGTCCCCCAAGCCTCGCGGCGGCGCTCAGTCGAGCGAGATGGGCTCGTCGTCGTCGACGAGGCCCCCGGCCCCGATCGGCGTCTCGACGGCAAGGGTCTCCTTCTCGACCACGAGGCTGCGGATCCGTTGGTGGAGCTCAACCATCAGCTCGGGGCTGTCGCGCAGGAATTGCTTGGCGTTCTCCCGGCCCTGACCCAGCTGCTCGCCTTCATAGGTGTACCAGGCGCCTGACTTCTTCGCGATGCCGAGATCGACGGCCACATCGAGCACGGAGCCCTCCCGGCTGATGCCTTTGCCGTAGACAATGTCGAACTCGGCCATACGGAAGGGCGGGGCGCATTTGTTCTTCACGACCTTGACCCTGGTCCGGTTGCCGATTATCTCGGCTCCGTCCTTGATGGACTCCAAACGGCGGATGTCGAGGCGGACCGAGGAGTAGAACTTGAGGGCGCGCCCTCCGGGCGTCACTTCCGGCGATCCGTAGATGACGCCGACCTTTTCCCGCAACTGGTTGATGAATAGGGCGATCGTCGAAGACTTGGACAAAGTACCGGTGAGCTTTCGCAGCGCTTGTGACATCAGGCGGGCCTGCAAGCCGACATGGGTGTCGCCCATGTCACCTTCGAGCTCGGCTCGCGGAGTGAGCGCCGCCACGGAGTCGATGACGATCACGTCCATCGCCCCGGAGCGGATCAGCATGTCGGCGATCTCGAGCGCTTGCTCACCGGTGTCCGGCTGGGAGATCAGCAGCTCGTCGATGTCGACACCTATCGCCTTCGCGTAGACAGGGTCGAGGGCGTGCTCGGCGTCGATGTAAGCGCAGATCCCACCGTTGCGCTGGGCTTCGGCGACGACGTGCAGGGCGAGGGTCGACTTGCCGGAGGACTCGGGCCCGAAGACCTCGATGATCCTGCCCCTCGGCAGACCCCCGATGCCGAGTGCGAGATCAAGGGCCATCGCGCCGGTCGAGATCACTTCGATACCCATCCCGGTGTGCTCACCCATGCGCATGACCGAGCCCTTCCCGAACTGCTTCTCGATCTGGCCGAGCGCCGCCTCGAGTGCCTTGTCGCGCTCCATCGTCTGTCCTCTCCCCTCTCCTGCTGCTTGTCGACGCTTCTCTTCCAGGACAACATCTCCCTGCTGCGGTGTTGATTTGTCGCGGCTCGCCGTCACATCTCCGGTAGGCCGCAACCTACGAAACGGGTGTGTCACTCCCCCGACGGGTCCCTGCTGCGAGCTCATGACATGACTGTAGTTCCAAACATATGTTCGTTGGTGGACGGTGCTATCGCCATCGCTCCCCGCTCGCGCAGCGGGCCGCGCCAATCCGACTGTCGGGTCTTAAGGAACCTGGGCCGTCTCGACAAGCCGGCGCCGCAGGCTGTTTAGGGCCGAGATCGTCGCTAGCTGCCGAACGCGTTCCCGGTCGCCTGGGAGGCGGAACTCGAACGCCTCCGGCTCCGATCCGGGCAACGCCAGGCCGACGACGAGGGTCCCCACTGGCCGGCCCTCCTGCTCTGTTGGACCGGCAACACCGGTCGTGGCAAGGCCGACGTCGCTCCCTAGGACGCGCCTTGCACCCACGGCCATCGCCGCCGCGGCCTTTGGCGTGACGACCGGCCCGTCTTCGAGCCCGAGCACGGATCGTTTGACGCCGGCGTCGTAAGCGACGACTGCGCCCCGGAACCAGTCGCTCGCGCCGGGCACGGCGACAAGGCGCGCCGCCACGAGGCCACCGGTGAGCGACTCGGCGATCCCAAGGCTCAAGTTGCGCTCAACGAGGAGCCACCCGATGACCGACTCCATGGTCTCGTCGTCGAGGCCGAACACCGCCTCGCCCAGCAAGGCCCGCAGCTCTGTCTCCTCGGCATCTAGAGCCTTTTCAGCCGCCTCGTCATCGGCGGCTTTGACGGTGAGGCGAACCTTGATCCCTTCCATGCCGCTCGCCAAAAAGGCGATCGTCGGCACGCCGGGACCTCCGCCTTCGAGCGCTTCGACGCGGGCCGCCACGGTCTCGGCGAGCCCGGACTCGCTGTAGCCCCAGGTCCTCAGTGTGCGGCTACGGATAACCGCCGCCTGACCCGATCGCCTCCGCAGATCGGGCAGCACGGCGCGCTCCATCATGTCGTGCATCTCGTAAGGGACCCCGGGAAGGGCGTACATCACCTTGTCCCCGACCGGGCAGATGAGACCCGGCGCGGTGCCGAGGGTCTGGGGGATCACGGTCGCGCCCTCCGGCACATCGGCTTGGCGCTCGTTGTTCGAGGGCATAGTCCGGCTCGGCCCGCGGGGGACAAAGCGCTTCTTGATGACTTCCAAGACGAAGTTATCGCGACGTAGTGGCACATCCATGACGAGCGCGATCGCCTCCCGGGTGAGGTCGTCCTGAGTCGGTCCGAGGCCGCCACAGATGATCACAGCTTCGTTGCGTTCGAGCGCCGCCCGGAACGCTGAGACCATCCGGGCGATGTTGTCGCCCACTCTCGTCTGGAAGTTGCAGTCGATCCCTGACAGGGCGAGCTGCTCGCCGATCCAGGCTGAGTTGGTGTCGACGACCTGGCCGAGCAGGAGCTCGGTCCCGACTGCTACGACCTCGGCTCGCATCTGCTGTTGTCCGGCGACTGGTCAGGCGGCGCGGTGGCCGAGGTCTTTGGGCGATGAAGTCTGGGCTCCCGCGAGCAGCCGGCGCGAGTCACGCAGGTACTCGACCCCTGTCCAAAGTGTGATCAGGACGACCAACCAGAGCGCCCAACGGACGACACCCGCGTGATGGAGCCCGACAGGTGGCAAGAAGGCGAGCCCGATCACCACGTCTTGCAGCAGGGTCTTGGCCTTGGCCGAGTTCCGGGCGGGGACCGACACCCCGCGCCGGCCGGCATAGCCGCGGAACACGCTCATCGAGACTTCGCGGGCCCCGATTAGGACCACCGGCAACCAACCCACCTCTCCTATCCCCGCCAGCGACGCCAGCACCCCGAGTACGACGAACTTGTCGGCGAGAGGGTCGAGGAATGCCCCCGAGCGCGTGGTGCCGTAGCGCCTCGCGATGACGCCGTCGAAGAAGTCCGAAGACGAGCAGATGAACCAGAGGCCCACGAGGAGCCAGCTCGAAGGCCCGGTTGTGATGACGAGCGCCACCATGACGGGCGTGGCGAGCAGCCTCGCCAGGGTAAGGGCATTCGCCGGCGTCAAGATGGCCGATGGCCCAAAGATCGTCTCCCGGCTGCTCACAGCGCCACCCCGGCTACGAGCTTGGAGGCCGGGACCGCCTCAAGGTCTGGGCCGCGCGCCCCGACGAAGCGGACCGAGCCGAGCCAACCTTGCGGGAGCGAGCGCGGTACGCGTACGACGCCGTCGATCTCCGGCGCCTCCCGGTACGACCGGGCTTGCCCGGGACGATCGACGAGCACCTCGCATGTCGTCCCGACGAGCTGCCGGCGTCGGCGGGCGGTTATCGAATCTTGCAGCTCTGAGCACTCCCGGAGCCGCTCGACGGCAAGGGTCGACGGGACCTGCTCGCCGAGGCCGGCGGCCAGGGTGCCCTCCTCGGGCGAGAACTTGAAAAAGCCCACCCAGTCGAGCTCGGCCTCCTCGAGGAACCTCAGCAGCTCGTCGTGGTCCTCCTCGCTTTCGCCGGGATAGCCGAGGATGAATGAGGACCGGAGCGCGGCCGCGGGCTCGAGACGCCGGATCGCTCCGATCCGTTCCAGGAACCGGGCGCCGTCGCCCCAGCGACGCATCCTTCTCAGCAAGGGACCCGAGGCGTGCTGCAAAGAGAGGTCGAAGTAGGCGATGCCCGTGGCGACGATGGTCTCGACGAGGCGGTCGCTGAGCGAGGAAGGGTAGAGATAAAGCAAGCGGAGACGCTCGACATGCGTCGTGGCGGCCTCGATGAGCTCGACGATGCCAGGGCTCTCGCCCCGGCGGTCGTCGGTACTTCTGTCGTGGCCGTAGGAGGCCAGGTCCTGGGCGATGAGAACGATCTCGCGTGCGCGCAGCCCGTCGATCTCTCGAAGGATCGAGACAAGTGGCCTGGAGCGCTGCCTGCCCCGAAACGACGGGATCGCGCAGAAGCCGCACCTCCGGTCACAGCCCTCAGCCACCTTGACATAAGCCCATGGTGAGCCCGAGACGGACCTCGGCAACTCCAGGAGGTCGAAGCTCTGCGCCGAGGTGTCAAACCTCTCCATGGCATCGCCGGCCCGAACTACGCGTCTCGAGGTCTTCATCTCGACCGGGACGCCGAAGCCGGCGACGAGATCGATCTCGCCGAGGGCCGCCGCGAGGTCCTCACCGGAGCGCTCGGCGAGGCATCCAGTGACCACGAGGCGGGATCCGGCCTTGCGCAGGCTGTCGAGCTCGAGGATGGTCTCGATCGACTCCTCGCGGGCCGCGTCGATGAATGCGCACGTGTTCACGACGACGAGATCGGCATCACCCGGGCCGGTTGCGGGCTCGTACCCCCCCGCGGTCAAGCGACCGACGAGCTTGTCCGAGTCGACCTCGTTCTTCGGGCAACCGAGCGTGGTGATCCAGTAGCGCTCGTCCACCGTCGAAGCGTACCCAATGCGAGAGGACGAACCGCCGGCACGACTCAGAGCCGGTCGAGAAGCTCCCGGCGCTTGTGCTCGTACTCGGCATCGGTGATGACACCATGGGCGTGCAGATCGGCGAGCTCGGTCATCTGCTGCGCGATCGTCGGGCCGACAGGCGCAGGGGCCGTGGGGTGAGCCGGCGCGGATGGGTAACCCGGTGTCGATTCAGCGGCCTGGTAGGGAGGCGGCGCGGCTTGGTATGGCGCCGGCGCGGCCTGTGTCGTCGACGGGGCTACGGTGCGCGGCGTCGGGTCCGTCGTCGGCTCGGAGAGGTGTTCCTTCCTTGGTTCCGGTATGCCTGCCACCGGCGCTTGGTTGACCACGTACCCAGAGGCTGCCTGGGCCACGACGCGGTTGATGAGTGACTGCACCTCGGCGGGTCTGCTGATGTCGGGAAACGGGTCCTGCCCGTGACGCCCGGCGGATTCAACAGTCAGACTGCCTGCCCTCACGAGCCGCTCCACGACGGTCTGGTGGTAGGTCACGTCCTGTACCCGGCCGATCGGTATCTCGCGTCCCGTCCGGCGCAAAACTCCGGTCCGGTACACGATCCTCTGGGAGGTGACGACGAAAGAGGTCGTGCGCCAGGCCACATAGCGCAGGCCCAAGTACACGAGCGCCGCCAAGCCGCACCCGAGCAGGACCCAGGCCATGTATGTCGGTGCGCTCGACCACATCACGGCGACCGCGACGCATCCGCCGATGATGAGCAAGGTCAGCACACTCGGCCAGAACAGGAGCGACCAGTTCGGGAGCGAGTCGAGGTAGACCTCCTCGCCTGGAGCGAGCAACTTCGTCGGGAAGCTCATGGGGCCTTGCCTCGCACCTCCTCCCGGTTCATCCGAGCTTGCTCGCGATGGGGCCCGCGATCCTGAGCACCGAGCCGTCCGAGCCAGCCGAGGAGTACGCGGCTGCGGGCCGTGCGGCTGCCTCTGTGAGCAACTCGAGCAGAAGTGTCGTGAGCGGCAGGCGCGGGTCGATCCACAGGTAATGAGACAGCGAGCCCGGGATCGTATTGATCTCGTTGATGAAAATGTCCTCTCCGTCGGACAGGAAATCCAGCCGCGCCACGCCGCGCAGGCCCACGAGCAAAGCGACATCGCGCGCCAGCTTGCGGATCTGCCCCTCGAGGCCGGAGTCGATCTTGGCGGGCAGCTCACGAGGAGCGGAGGTCATCCCTTCGGCACCTACGTACTTGTCCTGGTAGCCAAGGATCTCCGCCCCGGCCCGGGTCCTAAGCGGCCGCTCGATCGCGGACAGCTGGAGCTCGGGCCAGCTTCGAGCGGCCAGTTGAAGATCGAACATCGACTCGTGATACGGCTCGAGGACGGCGCCCCGGCGTAGGTGGGCGTTCGCCTTGAGCCGGGCGCGGGCGGTGGCGAAGTCCGCGACAACGTCAATCCCGATGGAGGAGCCGCCGAAGCGCGGCTTCAAGATGTACGGAGGCGGAAAGGCCGGTTCTTCGCTGTCGTCGCTCAAGGGGACCCTCGCCAAGACCGGCAGACCCGCGTAGACCACGAGGGCGCCGAAGGCGAGCTTGTCCATACCAAGGGCAGCCCCGATCGCGGTAGGTCCGCTGTAGCGGATGCCAGTCAGGTCCAGTGCGCCCTGCAAGCTGCCGTCCTCGCCGGGGCCACCGTGACAGCAGATCAGCACGGCGTCTAGCTCGAGGCGGTCCTCCTTCGCACGCAACCCGCTTCCGGGCCTGACGAAGCCGCCGCCCGGTCCGCTTATCAGCCGCAGGCGCACCGCGTCCGGAGGGACGCCCTCGAGGAACCCCGCCGCTTCGATCGTCGGGTGAACCTCGAACCAGTCACCAGACTTGGACCAGTACAAGGAGCGCACACGGGCGATTCCCGGCGCCCCACCTAGAGCGTGCACGGCCTGAAGACCGGTGAGGATCGAGACGTCGTGCTCGGGGGACGGTCCGCCGTATATCACCCCGACACGAGCGGGGAGGCCCCCCTCGCGCGGGCCGGGCGGCAAATTCGCACCGAGCGCTCCTCGGTCGTCGATACGCCGTTTCGCGCTCTTGCTCATCGAGTGGTCACTCTACGGCCTTAGTGCGCCAGCGGCCATGACCCGCCTGCTCGGATCTCGAGCGACACGGTCGTGTCATGCGCTGAGCCACAGGATCAGGGGAAGTGGTCGGGGAGGTCGTTCTCGAACAGCACGGCATCATCGGCTCCGAGCTCTGCTCGCGCCCAGTCCACTGCTTGTTTACGCCTGGCGACCAGCTTCATCGGCGGTGGGTCCGCCACGCGCCGGCACCCTTGCAGGAGCGCTGCCCGGTTCGTCCGCCCGACGATGACGACATCGGTCGCGATCCGCGCGGCTGTTTCGGCGAAGGCGGCATTCTCCTCGTGCTGGGCCCTGCCGAGCTCCACGATCCCGGGCGTTACGAGCATCCGCCGCCCCGAGCGAGCCGCGGACCCGAGCACCTCGAGTGCGTGACGGGCCCCGGCCGGGTTGGCGTTGAAGGTGTCGTCGAGGACGAGGTAGCCGCCCTCGGCGTAGTAGCGCTGCAAGCGATTGGGCACTCCAGGCAAGGAGCCGAGGCGGGCCAGCACCGCCTCGGGCGAGATGCCGAGCTCGAGTGCCACGGCGGCGGCGCACGCCGCGTTCGTCCTTATGGGTGTGTGCGACTCAGCCACGAACTCGACGACCCCGTACGCTCTGCCTGAGACGCGCAGCTCGAGCCCTTCAGCGTGTTCCAGCACGGCAACATCCGCCGTGGCATCGGTTCCAGATACCCGGAGCACCTTGTGGGTCGCGTCGAGACGCTTCGCCAGGGACTCCAGGCGGGCGTCGTCGACGTTCAAGACCGCGACACGGGCGCCCGCTGTGATCTCCGCCTTCGCCTCGAGGGTCCGCTCGAGCGTGCCGAATCTCTCAAGGTGGGAGGGCCCGATCGAGGTGATAACCGCAACCTCTGGCCGCAACCAGGCGCAAAGTGCTGCTATCTCGCCGCGGCCGTAGGCACCCATCTCGGCGACGAGCACATCGGTGTCGACTGTCAGGTGCTCGTTCACGGTGCGCGTCAGACCGGCGCGGTTGTTGAAGCTACGCGGGCTCGCCATGACGCTGCGGTCGCCGCTGAGCAGGTAGGCGAGGTAGTTCTTCGTCGTCGTCTTCCCGTATGACCCGGTGATCCCGACTACGAGAGGCCGGGCTCGGGCGAGCAGGTCTTCTGCCCGGCGCACGTATCGTTGTGCAAGCAGATCCTCCAGCGGGTGCAGGACGAAGAGAGCCATATCGACGAGCACGGGTGCTGCGAGGGCGACGAAGCCGGCCGCGACCACGGCGCCGGATAGGCCCGAGAAGGCGCCCGTCAATGCGAGCACCAAAGCTTCCAGGACCGCGCCGAGACCGGCGACAAGTGCCAGTCGGCGCGTCCATCTGAGGCGCGAAGTGCGGCCCCGCAGGCCGAAGCCGACTGGTCCGCTCGCGATGACGAGAGCAGTGGCGATCGCAACAGCGGGGATGACGGTGGCGACCGCAGCTGCCGCCAGCGCGGCGAGGGCGAGGAGGGCGTTGAGCACCGTGGAGGACCACCAGCGCCAAGCGAAGCGGCTGGCTGCCCCAGCCAGGTAGTGCTCGCGCTGGGCGACACGCAGCCACCTCAGGTCGGCGCAGGCAATCGAGATGACGGACACGCCGAGCGCAATGGCGTCGAGCGCGCTCACAGCTCGGGAGCACCCTCGATCGAAGCGGCGAGGATCAAGGGCGCAGCCGTCCGATCGCGGCCCGCAGCTCGTCTGGGGCCGTGAACGGAGTGAGGTGGCCGGCCCCGCGACACACCACGAGGTGCGCGTCCGGGAGCTCGGTGACGAGTCGCTCGGCCACAGCGAGCGGAGCGGCGGTGTCGTCGTCGCCCCAGACCAGCTCTACGGGACAGCGCACCGCCGCCAGGACGGCTGTGTAGTCCTCCGATAGCGCACGCACGAGGATGTCGCGCATTACACCCGAGGCCGCCCGGTAGTCGTCGGACCCGTAACGCTGGCGCAGCGTCTCGATCCTGTCCTTGCTGACGAGGCCGCGTGCCGCGAGCGCGCGCGCCATCCTGAAGCGGAGCGGGGCCTTGGGCGGTGCCCCGGGGGCGCAGTGCAGCGGTGCCCCGCTCAACACCAGGCCCGCAACCTGCTCTGGCTGGCCGGCGGCCAGCTGCACTGCGACGCGGCCCCCGAAAGAGTGGCCGATCACGACCACCCGCTGCCCCATCTCGTCCAGCACCGGGGCTACGGCCTCGGCATAGTCCAGTGAGCCCCAAGCCGCGCCCGGCGGCGGCGCACTTCCGAAACCGGGCAGGTCGAGCGCCACCGCGTCGATCCCTCCAGCGGCGAAGACGCCTTCGAAGTCCTTGTGGTCGCGCCGCCACCCGTGCAGGGCGAGAACCCATGGTGTGCCCGTGCCGAAGCGCTGCCCGAAAAGGCGCGAGCCTGCGAAGGAGGTGAGCATCTCAAGAAAGCTAATGGTTTGCGGGTCAACTCCGTCGTCGGCGAGGCTGTGGCCCGAAGCCGCCATGGAGGCTGGCCCGACGCGTCAGCCCGGCGATGAGGCACCGGACCGCTACGGTCTGCTTATGGAGTCCGGGACGACTCGCTCGAATGCCATCGCCGGGCGACTGCTGGCCGGGTGCGACCCAGAGCAACGCGAGGCGATCACCACCGATGCGCGGCCGTTGTGCGTCTTGGCGGCTGCAGGCTCGGGCAAGACCCGTGTCCTCACCCGCCGCATCGCATGGCGTGTGAACGGGGGCACTGCCTCTGCCCGGTACGTTCTCGCGCTCACCTTCACCCGCAAGGCCGCCTCTGAGCTGCGGGGTCGACTCTCAGGCCTCGGCCTTGTAGAGCCCGCCACCGCCGGGACATTCCACGCGGTCGCACTTGGAGAGCTCCGGCGCCTCGCCTCTGAAAGAGGACGACCAGCTCCGGTGGTCCTCGCCTCCAAGGCCCGGCTTCTCGCCGCGGCGGCCGGCCATGAAATCCGACACGACCGGGCCGTGCTCTCTGAGGTCGCCTCAGAGATCGAGTGGGCCCAGGCGCAATGTCTCGTCCCCCGTGAGTACCAGCGCGCGATCGACGCCTGTGGGCGGCCGAGCCCCACGGATCCCGCGATCGTCACAGAGCTCTGGAGGCGCTACGAGCGCGAGAAGCAGCGTCGTGGGGTACTGGACTTTGACGACCTCCTCCTGCGCTGTGCGAGCGAGCTCGAGAACGACCCGGAGTTTGCCGCCTCCGCACGATGGCGCTTCCGCCATGTCTTCGTCGACGAGTACCAAGACGTGAATCCGGCCCAGGTCAGGCTGCTTGAGGCATGGCTCGGGGGGAATGACGATCTCTGCGTGGTCGGCGACCCTGACCAGGCAATATACGCCTGGAACGGGAGCGATCCCCGTGCCCTCCTCGACTTCCCCGCACGCCATCGAGGCTCGCGCGTGGTGCGCCTGACAACGAACTACCGCTCGACAGACGCCGTCTTGGCTGTCGCATCATCGGTCTTGAGAGTCGGGGCGAATCCAGGCGGCGACCGCGTAGGGGGCGTGGGGCCGCGCGGGCTCGGCGACGGCCCCGAGATGTTGGCCGTCTCGGGCTGCGGACGCCCGAGCACGAGGACACAGCCGATCGTCGCATACGAGACCGACACCGACGAGGCGTTCGGCGTCGTGAGCGCACTTAGGCACGCCCGCAGCCCCGGCATGACTTGGTCCAGCATTGCCGTCCTCGCGCGCACGAACGCCCAGCTGCTCCTCTTCGAGCGCGAGCTTGAAGCAGCCGGCGTCCCCTTCCGCAGCGGAGGCGGGCGCGCCTTTCTGGCCCGCCCCACGGTTCGGCGAGCCTTGGACCGCCTCACGAGCGGTACCAACGGGTCCGGGTTCCGTGCCTGGCTCGAGGATCTGATCGCGTCGGCACCCGGCCCCGTCGACGACGGTACCGACGACGAGAGTGAGCTCCCCGAGGCCGCCGCCGGCGACATCGCCCTGAGCACTCCGCGCGGCGACGAAGATCTCGACGAGCTCGGGAATCTTGCCTTGGAGTACCTGCGCTATGACTCGAGCCCGACCGGAGACGGGTTCGTCTCGTGGCTGGAAGCGAGTCTGCGCTCCGATCCCCCCCGCCAGGCAGGCGATGCCGTCGACCTCATGACCTTTCACCGCGCGAAGGGGCTCGAGTGGCGGACGGTTTTCGTGACCGGGCTCGAGGAGGGCCTAGTCCCCATAGCCCACGCGCGCGGTGCCGAGGCCATCTCCGAGGAGCGGAGGCTTCTTTACGTCGCCTGCACCCGAGCGATGGACGACCTGCGTTGCTCGTGGGCTCGTGAGCGCTCGTTCGGCGGGCGTCTGTCGGCTCGCAAGCCGTCACCGTACTTGGCTGCGATCGAAGCCACTCACCGAGAGCTTGCCCGCTTAGGCGAGCTCACGCCTGAGCGCTCGCGGGCCTCTAAGGAGCATGTGCGGGCCATCCTCGCCGGGCGGGAACCGGTGAGGCGCGACCCGTGAGCCCAAGGCGCACGGCCAGCTACACCTTGTCGCGCCGATCGTGCCCTAAGAAGGCTCGTCCGAGTAGCATTGCGGGCGGACTAGGATTTTTGGTCCAACAGGGTCATGCCGCCACGGTGGCCACAGATCTAGCAACAGAATGGCGCTAATGGGCTTTTCCGTGAATCAACAAGACGCCGGGCGATTGCGTCGCAGTTGGCCTGGGAGGAGGGTGGCTGATGCCTAAAGACGGCGAGAGCGGCGCGTCTGACCTGGAGGCACGCAACCACTACCTGAGCATCATCGACGACGCCTGGGAGATTTACCGCGAGGCTGTCGAGGGCGCGTGGGGCGGCTACGAGGAAGCCCTGAAGCCGGTACGTGACGTCTACGAGCAAGCGCAGGGTGCTGCCGAGGAAGCTCATGGCAACGCCATTGACGCGGCTTGGGCCGACTACAAGCAAGCCGTCGCGAACGCGCCCACAACGATGCGGCGCGACATCGTGGCCCAGGCGCGTGCCACCTACAACGAGCTGGCCGCGCAGATCCGCAAGGCCTACAACGAGAGCATGGCGATCGCCCGCGACGAGTACCTGCGCTCCGTCGACGAGGCGCGGGCGGGGTACCGGGCGGCAGTGGACGGCGAGCTCGACTCCCACCGCGACGCGGTCCGGGCCGCATGGACCAGCTACCTGCAGGCGGTCGACTCCAGCCTGGCTGTCGAAGACTGAGCTGAAAGGGCACTGGGCTTCTTCCGCTGCTAGATTTTCCCTGCGTAATCGACTCGCGAGATCGACTCACGAGCAGAACGGGCTTTCGTCCACAACGGCGGCCCCCTAGTCGACTGGACGCGCCGATGCACATCTCAGCCAGAATCGAGTACGCGCTGCGGGCGTTGTGCACCTTGGCCGCCCGCGAGGGCGAGCCGCTCACAGCCGAGGAGCTTGCGGAGGCCCAGGGCCTTCCCGTCCGGTTCCTACGGGCCATCTTGAACGATCTCCGGCGGGTAGGGATCGTCACGAGCCAGCGTGGCAACGAAGGCGGGTACAAGCTGGCTCGCCCGGCGTCAGAGATCACAGTCGGAGACGTATTTCGCCGTCTAGAGGGGCCCCTCGCCGAAGTTCGCGGGATGCGGCCGGAGTCGGCCAGCTACGAGGACGCCGCGGTGCACCTGCAAAAGGTCTGGGTCGCGGTCCGGGCCTGCCTGAGAGGCGTGCTCGATGAGGTCACCCTCGAACAGGTCGTCTCCGGCAAGCTTCCAAGCCAGGTCGTGCGGCTCGTCCAGCGCCCGGGAGCGTGGGAGCCACACTGATCGCGCCGGTGCCCCCCTCTGTTGGGGCCGCGTTGGAACTTCCGGTTAACTCCGGGGTCCGGTTACGATCCAGCCGCCGTCAACCGCGTAGGGCTGGATCGGGAATCCGAGAGCAAGCAGGAGGGGCCCGAGCGCTTCGTTGAGGATGTCCACCGACTCGAGCTGGCGGGCTGGAACGGACTCTCCAGGTTCCGGTGTGTCCCGGAGCTGCCAACGCACGACCACGGCCTCGCCACCATCACGGTCCACCTGCACTGTCGACAGGTAGCAGCCCGCGACCGGTGGCCCGGACTGCCCGGGCGAACCGAGAGCCAGGCCTAACTCTGCGATCGCGGTCAGGAGGTCATCACGAAGACCCTCGACCCCGCCCGGTTCCTCGTCATCGGTTCCGGGCCACGCCGAGTTATCGACGTCCTCGAACGTCTCTTCCTCTGTCTCGTCGCTCATCGGTGCCTGATCATTCGGTGCCCTCGGTTGTCACGTCTTCTCGACGACGCCGCTCGCGCCGACATCTCGTGCCTGAATCCAGCGCAGGTCACGGTACTGATGCTACGTGGCCTGAGGCGCCCCGCCGCGGATTACTTGCTCTGAGGCGCGCGGAAGGGTCCGGCGCGTTGCCAGACGAAGATCGTAGGGCAACGAAAAGAGCCAATTCCCTGCCTTTGACGAGCTATCCCAGACCGCTGCAAACCTCCAACTCCGCCTCCGCCTGCCCGCAAGCGGCTCAGTTCGCTCAAGCCGTCTTGGCGCGCTGGGACACGCGCGGAGTCTTCCCTACGTCCGGTCGGGGCCATTTTCGTTCCCATGGCACATCCTCGTTCATACCCATGGCAAATCCTCGAAGCGTGATGGCAAGCAAGCGCACGCCAGCAGTTCCGAAACGATTGCTCGCGACGCCCAAGCATGCAACAAGGTCGCCGTGGACCTGTCTACAACCTGGCGACCGACATATCCGGGCACACGGATACCGGGAGCGTGCTACCCCTCAACCGAGTAGTCCGCCGAAGCGCGGCGAACGAGGTCCGAGCCCAGCCGGTGTCCCTCATCGAATCGGGTCAGCTGCACGTGAACGATCACCTGACCTCTGGAGCCGAGCTGTTGTTTGTTCGTCTGTTGGACGAGCTCCGGGAAACATTGAAAGAGCAGACTCCCGCCGTTTCGACCGTGTGCAACGGGCGGGCAGGTCGTCAATTGGCAGGGCCGCCTCGAATGCGAGGCCCGCATGGTCTGCTGCACCTACGGGGCGCTCAGCTGATGATTCCCCCGCAGCGGGTCAGGCGTCCAGTACCGACAGAGCTAAAAGCCAGGGGACGAAGGTATGGAGGCGACTCAGCACTCTCAGGTGCTCTAGGACCCCGCACCGTGCGCGCTGCTGTGGGTGTAGCTCTCGCAGTAATCACCCGAGAACACGCTCAACTTGGCTCGCCGGAGATCAGCGATTTGCACGAGCAAGAGTTTCTTCTGGCGCGGCTTCAGCCCGCCGGAGTGATCGAAACGCGACAGCTGCGCAGTTGTGTAGGCACTCGGGTCACAAACCATGTGCTTCAGCACGATGTAGTAAGCGCGCCTTGCTGCCGCCGGCCTGGCTTGGTTGACATCGTTACTGACAGCGAACGCGCAAAGCGCAGTCGCGAAGAGGCATGGCAGCGCGAACAAGCCGGCCCGCCTCAACCCGAGGACGGATCCCCGCCGATCGCCCTCGCCGATCGTGAGCAGCCGGACCAGAATCAAGTAGATCCCTATCAGGGCGGGAAGGGTAAGTGCCACGTATCTGGAAGACATCGCCGTGTCGAGGCCGAGCGACAAACGGCTCACTCCGGTTGCGACCGCACCCATGAAGCTGAAGGCGATCAGCCCTAGCGCGACCTGAACGGCCCTGTCCTCGCGAAAGCGACGGTCGGCGATGAACACACCGGCGATGATCGCGACCACGACCACTTCTGCGATCCCGAGCGCGCGAGCGGTCACGAGCTGGTCGCCGCTTCCGCCGAGCAAGCCGTTGCCCAGGCAACTCAAGGCGAACTCCACGACCTTGCTGAGGTGGTGCAGTGGGTGCCCGGCTGCCACCTTTTTGTCGCCGGAGAAGTACACGCCAAGAAAGGCAATGCCAATACCCGAAAAGACAAGCTTCTCGACAAGGCGAGAACGAGAGAGGGGAACCCAGAGGACCAACCCGCACGCGATCCAAGACAGGGTGCCTGACTCCCCGGTGAAGGAGGCAACGGCACAAACCAATATCGCCAATGACACTATGTAGAGGCTCCTGCCACGACCGGACCGAAGCCTCACGACGAGAAGGATGGCCAAAAAGGCGAGGGCGACGGCGGCGAGATTCATCAGGTTCCACTCGTCGAGGAGATTCTGCCAATTGCTCCAGCAGAAAATGGCGAGGGCCACGGGATATGCGGCGATCAGAACGACGACGGCCCGAGCCCGTGGCAGGACCAGGCGGACTGCCCAAATGGCACATGCGGTCTCGAGCAGGCCTACAACGACCGACAGGAGCTTGAGCAGCTGAACATTAAGGCCGAAGTACTTCGCGTCGAGCAGCAGTCCGAATCGCTCGAGGACAGGTCTGCCGTCTCCGTAGAACCGGGTTATATGGCCCCAATTTATGCTGCCCGTGGTTGTGAACTTGACGATGATTCCGACGTAGCCCCACGTGTCAGAAATCGGAATGTTCGCGCTCGATCTCAGGATGAAAAGAGCTTCGGCAACTGGAAGTGCCAGATACGCCAGGATCACCGGGCCGAGGGCGACATGCGAGGGCCAGGAGCGAACCGTGCGCTTGTGTCTCGGCCGAGTCATGCGCTTGCCGAAAGTAGCAGACCCGATCCGAACGGCACTTGCATCTTCGGCAACGTGCCGGCGGTGGGGTGTCAACGGTGATCTAAAGCTTTTCTTATGTCGGCGCGCCGGGCTTGCCGGCAAGCCTGGCACATCTGAACCGTGCCGTTACCGGCGGCTGCCGGCGTCCCCGGCCAAGCTGCGTAGCGCCGCCACCAGCAGATCGACCTCGACGTAGGTGTTGTACATCGCCAGAGAGGGCCGCACGGCCGACTCGAGGCCGTAGCGGCGGAGTATCGGCTGGGCGCAGTGGTGACCGGCCCGGACAGCTATCGCTTCCTGGTCCAGCGCCGAGCCGACCTCCTCGGGGCGGTAGCCCTCCAGTACGAAGGTGAGGACACTGGCTTTCTCAGGCGCCGTGCCGATGAGGCGAAGGCCGGGAACACTGCGGATCTCTGCCATCGCGTAATGGAGCAGGTCGTGCTCGTAGCGCTCGATGATCGGCCGCCCGAGGCGGTCCAGGTACTCGAGCGCAGCCCCGAGGCCGACGGCACCGGCGATGTTGCCCGTGCCCGCCTCGAATTTGGCTGGTGGACGCTGGTACAGCGTCCGCTCGAAAGTAACGTCGGAGATCATGTTCCCGCCGCCCTGCCACGGCGGCATCTCCTCGAGAAGCTCCGCTTTGGCATACAACGCCCCGAT
The DNA here is from genome assembly GCA_049523315.1 of Acidimicrobiales bacterium. Classification (GTDB taxonomy): domain Bacteria; phylum Actinomycetota; class Acidimicrobiia; order Acidimicrobiales; family Bog-793; genus Fen-455. The sequence goes on from JBEKMZ010000003.1 coordinate 39,161, forward strand.
GCCGGTGGGGGCGAAGATCTTGTGCCCAGAGAACACGTAGAAGTCGGCGTCCATCGCCTGGACGTCGACGACCATATGGGCCACTGCTTGCGCCCCGTCCACGAGCACCTTGGCCCCGACGCGGTGAGCCGTCTCGATCATCTCTTTGACCGGAACGATCGTGCCGAGGACGTTGGAGACCTGGGCGATCGCGACGAGCTTGGTCCGCTCGCTCAGCAGGTCGCCGTAGGCGCCGAGGAGCAGGCTACCCTCCTCGTCGACGGGGATGACCTTCAGCTTGGCTCCGGTCTCGGCGGCGAGCTGCTGCCAGGGGACGATGTTGGCGTGGTGCTCGAGGTGCGAGACCACGATCTCGTCTTCCCTGCCGATGTGCCGGCGTCCCCAGGACTGCGCCACCAGGTTGATCGCCTCGGTCGTGCCGCGCGTGAACACGACCTCTTCGGCCGATGGCGCGCCGAGAAATTTCGCCACCGTGGAGCGAGCCCCCTCGTAGGCGTCCGAGGATCGCGCCGCGAGGCTGTGAGCCGAGCGGTGGATATTCGAGTTCTCGTGCGAGTAGAAGTACGCCAGGCGGTCGATGACCACCTGCGGCTTTTGAGTCGTGGCCCCGTTGTCCAGCCAGACCAGCTGGCGCCCGTGGATACGCTCTGTCAACACCGGGAAGTCGCGACGTACCGCCTCTACATCGAAGGCCGGGTAGGCGTCCACCCGCCCTACCATGCGCGGGTCGCAGGCCGGTGTCCGGGCGGGACTGGCCTTGCGCTCCTCGATGAAATAGAACGACGGCGCACCAGCCGGGCTGGAACCGAGCACGGGCTTTGAGCGCTCTAGCTGGCCCGAGCCCTCGATGCCCGCGATTGCTGCCGCCGCCGCAGCCGACAACCCCGGGATGGAACCAGCTGCGGGCTGAGCCGCAAGCGACGCCAGCCTCGCCGGAGCGGCTGCGGCCCTGTGGAAGCTCGACAACGCGTCGGGTGGTTGGTAGCCGGGCAGGTCGACCGCCCGGCGATAATCGGACACCACGGCCGTTGAGGCGTGAACGGCCGGATCCGCGGCCTTATCTGGCGCGGACTCTTTTCCCGGCTGATCTGCCGGGGCTGCGGCGTCCGGCTTGTGCCCCGGCGTCGAGGCGAAGAACTCGCTCGCGATCCTTGTCAGGGTCGCCTCGTCCGGCACCCAGTCTGGAACGGTGCCCGCGCCGTCACCGGTAGGAGTGCGAGTACTCATGGAACTTGCCGATTTCGACGTCGTCGAGGACTGCAAGCGCGTCGGGAGTGAGGACGGCGAGCGAGTAATAGAGAGAGACGAGGTAGGACGCGATTGCGTTGCGGCTGATCCCCATGAATCGCACTGAAAGCCCGGGTGACTGCTCGCCTGTGAGGCCTGGCTGGTAAAGGCCAATTACACCCTGGCGTCGCTCACCGACGCGCAGCAGGAGCACCTTGGTCTTGCCCTTGACGATCGGCACCTTGTCGGAGGGGACGATCGGAAGGCCGCGCCAAGTGATGAACTGCGAGCCGTGGATGCTCACGGTCGCTGGCGGGACTCCGCGGCGCGTGCACTCGCGACCGAAGGCGGCGACGGCGAGCGGGTGGGCCAGGAAGAAGGCCGGCTCCTTCCAGACCTTTGTGATGAGCTCGTCGAGATCGTCCGGCGTCGGCGGCCCCGTCAAGGTGGAGATGCGCTGGGATGCGTCAGCGGCGGAGAGCATTCCGTAGTCGGCATTGTTGATGAGCTCGCTCTCCTGGCGCTCCTTTACGGTCTCGATCGTCAGCCTGATCTGCTCCGCGATCTGGTCGAAAGGGCTGCTGTAGAGATCGGAGATGCGGGTGTGGATGTCGACGATCGTCGCCACGGTGCTGAGGAAGTACTCGCGCGGCGTCTCGTAGTAGCCGACGTAGGTCGTCGGCAGCTCCGACTCGTCTCGCGCCGGAGTGGCGACGGTGACCGAGCCAGGGTCCTTGACCCGGTTCAGACGGTAGATACCCGCCTCGACCGGCACCCACTGCAGCATGTGGACCAGCCATCGCGGAGTGATCGTGTCGAGCTGTGCGGTGCTCTTGGTGGCATTCGTGAGTTGGCGCGCGGCGTCGTCGGTCAGCGCGAGATTTGTCGGCTCTTCGTTGGTCACTGCTCTAGGCATTGCTCAGCCCTTCCCTGATCGACTGCCCGAACGGCTCGGTTTCCGGGAGCGTCCGGGACGTCAGATCGCCTCTCGATGGTGGCTCATTCGTCACTATTTTTATAAACTTAGCTCACCGGTAATAGGGTCCAAGGTCACTAATTTGAGGTCGTCGAGCCCACTCGCGTTGCCGTCAGATCAGATGAAGAGCTGGATATCGGCCTTCGCGGCCATGTCGATGAAGCTGGCCGCACCGAGTGTGGGCTGCAGACCGTCGATGAAATCGGACGTCGACAGCCCGTAGAGGTCCATCGTCATCTGGCAGGGGTGCAGGCGCACGCCCACGTCGATCGCCATCTCCATCAGCTCGGTCACGCTCGCGACCTTGTGCTGCTTGGCGAGCAACTTGATCATCGAGGTCCCCATCCCGGCGAAGTGCACCTTGCTCAACTTCAAGTGCTCGCTCCCGCCGCGGTCGAACAGGGACTCTCCCTTCTGCATCCAGTTGTTGCCCGTCACGCGCTTGTCGTTCTTCTGCAGTACCCGCAGGCCCCAGAAGGTAAAAAAGACGTCGACCTCGAGGCCGGACGCGGCCCCAGTGGTGGCGAGGATCATCACCGGCCACACCCGGTCGAGGTCGTTGCTCCAGCAGATGATGGCCATCCGCTTCGGTTCCTCCTCCTCGGAAGCCTTGGTAGAAGCGCTCAATGATGTGTCGGTGCTGTCCATGTCGGATCTCCTGACTCGGCGACGATGCCCTGGTCAGTTTGCCCCGCGTAGGGTGCTGCGATTAGGGCTGGTGAACGGGATCGGCGATATCCAAATACTACTTTCCAGCTAGATTACATAGTTAATACCTAGAGACCACGAGTTCCATGGTGGGATCGCCCTTCACAGAGCACACGCGGAGCCTCGGGAGCTCGTTCGACTATCCGCACGTGATGCCCTCGGCGTCGAGGAACTGGCGGTACGCCTCGATACCCTCAGGCCCGGTGACGAGGTCGGCCGCATCGCCTGCCCAGTCGGATGGACGTAGCCGCGCGACCCAGCCGGCCCCGTAGGGGTCCGAGTTCACGAGGCTCGGCGAGGCGAGAAGGGCATCGTTCACCTCGACGATCTCGCCGCTTATGGGCGCCGTGACAGGGCCCACCCATTTGCCGCTCTCCACGGTGGCGATGTTCCGGCCCTTTTGGACGAGCTTGCCAGCCGCCTTCGGCGTAACGGCCACGATCGTCTTTGCGAGGCTCTGGGCAACGTCGGTCATGCCGACCGTGACGAGTTCCCCGTCACGGCGGGCCCAGACGTGCCTTCCCACTATGTAGTACAGCTCCTCGGGAAGGTTGCACTTGTTGACGACGGTCATGTTCTCTCCTTCAGCGCGACTTGCGGGCCGACGTGTCTCTCGCGTCTTCGCCGCATCACACTGTGACCCCGACACTGGGCGGCCCGACCGGCCGATAGAGTGCCTCCCCGATGAGCGAGACGATGTCGCGCACGGCGATCCGGTTCTCGGCGCGGGTCGTCTTGACCGCCTCGGAGAACATGACCAGGTCCTTGGGGCAGGCCACGACGAATCGTCCCACGTCCAAAGAAAGGGCCTCCTTTATCCGTATCTCACTCGGGCGCTCGGAGAGGTAGCTGTCGTCCATCCAGATTCGCCCTCCACCTGCGCCGCAACAGAACGTGTCCGTGCGGTTGCGGGGCAGCTCGACGAGCTCGCAGCCGAGTGACTGCAGGATCCGGCGAGGGGCGTCGACCACGCCGTTGTAGCGCGCCAGGTAGCACGGGTCGTGATAGGTGACCCGATACCCGAGCGGCCGCACCGCGATCTCACCGGTCTCCAACAGGCTCGCGAGCAGCTCGGTGTAGTGCCGGACCGGGTAACTAGCCCCGAGCGACGGGTACTCGTTGCGAAACGCGTTGAGTGTGTGCGGGTCGGTCGTGAAGATCTCCTCGAAATGGGCCCCGGCCAGGGCCTCGAGGTTCTGCTGGGCGAGCATCTCGAACAAACCTTCCTCGCCGACGCGCCGGACATCGTTGCCCGAATTGCGCTCCGCCTCGTAGAGGAGGCCGAAGTTGACCCCGGCATCGTGCAGGATCCTCGCCAGGAGACGGCTGGTCTCGCCCAGCCGCTCGTCGAAGCTGGCGTAGTCGCCCACGAACCACAGATACCTCACGGGCTGCTTTCGGACATCGGGGATCTGGAACTCAAGCTCACGCGTCCAGCGTCCACGTGTCCGGGCCGACTTCCCGAAGGAATTCCCCTGCGCGGCCAGGTTCTGCAGCGCCTGTTGCAAGGTGTGGTCGAGATTCCCCTCGTTGACCAGGCTCCGTCGCAGCTGGATGATCGTGGGCACCTGTTCCACCCCGACAGGGCAGACGTCCACGCAGTGCATGCACGTCGTGCAAGACCACAAAGCCCCGGCCTCGATCACCTCGCCGGCGATCCTTACGCCCTTGGCGGGCGAGAGCGGACCACTGCGCTGCGGCCTTTGCTCGCGATCGAGCAGGGTCGTCCCTCCGGCCGAGGTGTCAACCCACTGGCGCAGGTCGAGGATCAGGTCGCGCGGCGACAGTGGCGCCCCGCCGGCACGTGCCGGGCAGACGTCGTGGCAGCGGCCACACTTCGTGCACGCGTCGAGGTCCAAGAGCTCTTTCCAGGTGAAGTCCGAAATCTCCTCGTAGCCGGGGTGCTTCGGTGCTGGCGCAGCCAGCCGGAGCGTCGCCGAACGGTCCGTCGCGACCAGGTTCACCCCGTCGAGCAGCATGTGCATCGCCTTGGAGTACGGGACATAAGCGACAAAACTCAGCGCGAGCACGACGTGGATCCACCACATGACGGTGTGGGCCCTTATCGCCTGCGCGGACGTCATGCCAAGGCCGGAGAATATCTCCGCGACCGACCGGCCGAAGGGGCTGAACACCGTGAACCAGGCCATGTGCTGGCCGAGAATGCGCAGTCCAGTCAACAGGTAGGCAGTCACGAGGATGGCCCCGAGCAGCCCCAGGAACATCCAGTCGCCCTCGACCATGGCTCTTCTCGAATAGCCGCCCGTGGGCGTGCCTGCCCGGTCGTAGGACAGCCGCTCTGGCTTGAGCATGCCCCTGCGCACCGCCATATAAGCCAGGGCGACGAGGAACGCGAAGCCCATGGTGTCGACAGCGAAGGTGTAGACGATGAAGAACGTGCCGTGGAAGAAACTGTCCTCGTGCCCGGCGACCAAGCGTGAAGCTGTCCGGACGACGTCGGTGTCGACCGTGAGGATCACCGTCGCCATGAAAGCGACGAGGAACCCCCAGAGCATGAAAAAGTGCGCGACGCCGGTGCCCCGGTTCGCTCTCGTGACCGTCGTGCCCTTGGCGATCGAGCGCAGTCGGCTGGCGAGCGCCGCCCGGATCGTCGGTCCTCGACCCGCCGCCCGGCCGAGCCTGTACTTGCGCACGCGCCGCCAGACACCCCATGCGAACACCGCCGTCGACAGCGTCGCCAGGCAGTAGAAGATCGCCTTGCCCACAGATCCGATTCCCTCGAACAAGGGCCGGCTCACGTCGGTCGCCAGCAGACCGAGCGAGCCTGTCACGCTCAGCCCCTGATCCGGTCCACGAGCTCGGGGACGAGATCGAACAGGTCGACGGATGTCCCGTAGTGGGCGACACCGAAAATTGGGGCCGCGGGATCGGTGTTGCAGGCGATGATCAGCTCCGCGCTACGCATGCCTTCGAGGTGTTCCGGGGCTCCCGAGATCCCGAGAGCGAGGTAAACCCTCGGCTTAACCTTCACGCCCGACTGCCCCACGTGGCGAGTCTTCGGCAGCCACCCCGCGTCCACCACAGGGCGCGAAGCCGAGAGCGGGACGCCGAGGGCATCCGCGAGCTCGAGCACGATCTCGAGGTTGTCCTGCGACTCGATGCCTCGTCCTACCGAGACGAGCATCTCGGCCGAGGTGATGTCCACATCTCCCTCAGTCGCTTCGATCACCCGGCGTAGTGACATCCGCAGGGTATCGAGGCCGGGCGATGGAGCTAGCCCCATGAACTCTGTCGTGACTGCCTTCGGGTCGGTCGATGTGGCGCAGGCGCCGCCCATGACGGTGGCGATCACGCGCTCGCCCGCAAGTTCGACGTCGGCGAGAACCTTCCCGCCCAGCATCTGTGCAGTGGCCACGATGGCACCGTCTTCGACCCAGAGATCACTCACGTAAGCCGCCAACGACGCATTCCAGTGCACCGCGAGCGCCGCCCCGAGATCCAGGCCCACGGTCGCGTTCGACATGAGCAAGAGACGCGGGGACCGCTCTGCCAGCACCTCCAAGAGCTCGTGCTCGTAAGCCTCCGGGATGTACTGCGACAAGACAGGGTGTTCGACGCAGACCACGACGTCGGCACCGCCGAGTTGATCGGCGAGCTCTCGCGCTCCGAGCAGCACGACCTCGGTCGTCCCACCGAGCGCCAATGCGAGCTCACGCGCCTTGCCGATGAGCTCGTAGGTCCCGTCGGAGACTTGCGCTCCCGTGTGCTCGGCGAGAACCATGACGTTGTCGCTCACTTGATGGTCACCCTTTCACCAGGCCACGTGTGCGAAGCATTCCCACGATCTGCTCGGCCACTTCCCCGGCACTGCCGGCGAGCATCTCGGCCTGACCCGTCCTCTCGGGTAGGTGCAAGCGGCGCACGAGCACCTCGGTTCCCGCCGATGCCACTGGTGAGACGGCCCTCTCCTCGATGGAGCCGGACTGCATGGCCTGTTTGATCCGACTGATCGGGGCGTAGCGCGGGACCTGGCGAGCGGACTGGACACCGATCACTGCAGGCATCTGCACCTCCAGCTCGTGTGACCGCCCGGCCGCGAACTCCTGTCGGACAATTATCGAGCCGCCCTCGGCCTCGATGCTCACGACCACCGACACGTGTGGGAGGCCAACGAGCGCGGCCAGCCTGGAGGGCAGCTGGCCGTCGGGGTCGTCACAGGCCTGCACGCCGGTGATCACCAGGTCGGCCGGCTCGGTCGCCAGGTATCCCGCCAGAAGGCGTGCCCGCTCGGACAGTTTGATTCCCGCTCGGAGCGGTTCTTTCCCGCTCGCGTCGGCGAGCTTGACCGCCGTGTCCGCTCCCTTGGCGAGCGCGGTGTAGAGGATCTGGTCGACCTCGGGGTCCGCGGCCATTCCGAGCGCGACCACCTCGGCCCCGTTCGCGTCCTTGATCAGCAGGGCCTCTTCGAGAGCCTGCGCGTCCCACTCGTTGACCACGAAGCTCAGATACTCCCGGTCGATCCCGGCCCCGTCCGCGGTTAGCTCGATCTCCTCCACGAGATCTGGCACCGCCTTCATAGGCACCACGATTCGCACCTCAGCTCACCTCTCTACGCTCTTGTTTGACGAGATCGCCCAACCGCAGCTGCTCGCGGATCTCCTCGAGATCGCTCTCGGTGGGCGCAAACGGATAGTCACGGAAGGCCTCCGTGGGCCGGTACGACCCGTACGGCCTCGTGCAGCCCGGTGAGTGATCTTCGCCCGGGCAGCCGTTTGTCATGAACGCCGTCGCGTCCGTGACGACTGCCTCGAGGGCGCCGTGGGGCGCCCGGACACACGCGATCCCGCCTTGCTCGTCGAAGCCGAAGCTCCCCAGCTCGTAGCCTTCGGTCTCGATCAGATGCCTGGCGAGCTGCAGCCTGCGCCACCGGCGCAGAGGCGGCTTCGGCTGTGACGCCATGCGCGAGCCCGGCTCCGGATTGAAACAGAAAAGGTAGGAAAAGACCTCCCGGTCCCGCAGCTGGACGAACAAGGAGACCAGGTCGCGATCGGTCTCACCGAGACCCACGAGGGTGTGCACGTTGACCTTCCAGGGCCCGAAGATCTCCCGGGCGTCGGTCACGATCTCCCAGTACTTGTCCCACCTGAGCCCGCCAGCGGGGACGTCTGTGCGGGTGCTCGCGAATAGTTCCTCGGTTACGGCATCGAGTCCGACGCCGATCATGTCGACGCCAATCGACTTGAACTCTTCGAGCCCCCGTCGTTTGAGCGTCGGCGGCGCAACGAGGATCGATATCGGCGTCCCGACGCGCGCAGCGATCCAGCGGGTGATGTCGCAGGTGTCGCGGTACGCCCGGCCGTGGGTGACCATCGAGATGCAGACCCGCGTGAGGGCCGGCTCGAAACGCGCCATGCGCTCTACGAGCTCATCGGTGCGCACAAGCGGCCACTCGACCCTGATGAACGACTTGTCCTCGTAGTTGCCCGGGCGGCTCCGGGCGAGCCCGCAGTAGCCGCAGCCCGAGCGGCACCCCTCATCGTAATTCAGAAGGATGTTGATGCCACCGAACTCGAAGTCTCGACCGAACCGGCCCGAGCGCATCCGCAGTGCGATAGCGCTCGCCATGGAAACTCTTACGTACTCCGGGCTGGTTCGTGTCACGGCGAGCGCTGACGGCGTGAATGGGACTTGGCGGACGGCCACGTCGCCTGCCCTTAGCTCGGATCGGTGGGCGCGGGTGCGCCCGGAGCGACCGGCGCTCCGACGAAGGAAGCGGAGCCCGCGGCCCGAACCGGCTCAGGCATCGGAACCTCGCGAGCTTGCGCCCGCCTCAATGATGATCTCGACGAGCTGCGCGGCGCTGACGCCGAGCGCGTCGGCCGCACCCGAGCGGGCAACCACGTCAAGGACAGAGGCGTGATCGAGGCGCCGCCAGCGCAGTCCCGACTCCATGGCCGCCATTTCGGGCGGCAGCTCGTTGAAGTCCCCGACCACCATCGCGCTCTTCACGAGCCCGCAGTGGGTGGCGAGATAGATCCTGGCAAGCCCGGCCGGCGTCTTCAACATCGCCGAGCCGCTGGCGTCGTCGGCAACGCTCCGCTCGTCGAGCCAGGACTGTGACCCGTAACGGCTGATGGCGAGGGCATTCGCGAGGGCCTCCTCCTCGGCGTCTACAAGGGCGGGGTCGAGATCCACTTCGAAGCCCGATTCGAAGCCCTTCGCGATGAAGGGTCGAATCCTCGCCGCGTCCCAGACGGAGCCCGTCTCGGCGGACACCGTCGTGATGCGCTCGCTCACGGCTGCAACGGCCCTATCGGCCAGCTTGGCTGCTGGTATCCGTAGCACCTCAAGCATGAGCCCGACGTCCAGGTGGGCGAGAACGCTCGCGTGGAAGATCATCGCTCCGGCCTCGTCGACATACAGGCCCAGCCCGGCGATCTTGCGACCGGCGACCTCGAGGTCGTTCTTGCCATGAAAGCTCGCCGTGATGCCGAGTTCGGCGAGACCTGCTACAAGCCCGTTCGCGAGCGCCGCGATGGTCTCCCGGGGGCGCTCACCAGCACGACACCTGTCCAGGTACGCGACGCCCAGCTGTCCGGCGCCCATCACGATGGCGCCGCCGCCGGTCAAGCGTCGGCTGACTTGCGTGTCGGTGCGGCGGCAAGCGGCGAGATCGACCTCGGCGTTCAGGTTCTGGTATCGGCCGATCAGCGCGCAGTGGTCCCGATAGCTATACAGCCGGAGCGTCGGCGCGCTCTTCTGTGCCTCGTGGCGATAACGGGCCATGAGGGCCTCGTCGAGGGCAAGGCCCTCCGCGGCGCCGACACCGTCATCGGCCAAGAGCCGCCATGCTCCGCTCACGATCCCACCTTCACCGCGTTGAAGCGGCTCTCGGATTCCCCGCTCCAGGTGAGAGAACAGCAGTACTCGAAGAGCCTCGGCGTCAGACCGCGCGACCTCGCGTACTCGATGGCGCCCTCGGCCGGATAGGCGATGCCGTTCAGGCCCAGGTCGATGGCGGCCTCGTCGAGCTCGCGCTTTTGGGCGCCGAGCGGGCGTGCACAGCCGAGGTTGATGCTGGTCGAGGGAACTGCGAGGCGAGCGGTAGCAAAGAAGTCCGTGACCTGGTCGACCGGCGGCGGTGCCAGATGCTCCATCGGCGTGCCGACGAGCGGCACGAGCACCACCAGGATCAGGGTCGACACCTGGTACTGGGTAAGCATCTCCAGCGCTCGATGCTCGCCCAGAAACTGGCCATAATGCAGCCCGAGCACGATGTGGGGCAAGATCCGCAGCCCATGGTCGGAGAGGAGCTGCAGGGACCGGCCCACGTCGACGACGGTGAGGTCCAGGTGGTAGACGTCGCGCAGCGTCTCGTCAGCCCCTACGACATCGAGCATGACACCGTCGACGCCCGATGCCGCCAAACCCTCGGCGAGCTCTGGTGAGACGAGGCCCGAATGAACGATGACCTTCATTCCGAGCTCTTCACGAATCCGCGGGACGTGGCGCAGATGTCCCAACAGCGGCACCGCTCCGTAGCGTGTCGAGCCGCCGGAGACGAGTATCCCCTCGCTTCCCTGCTCACGGAGCTGTGCCGCGAGATCGAACAGGTCGCTGCCCGCCCTTACCGAGACCATGCCGCCCAGCACCTTGGCCTGACAGTGGTCGCAACAAAGCGCGCACGCCCTGCCCGTGACCGACACCGCCAAGAAACGGCGCGAGCTCGCGGGGACCCACTCAGAGGTCTGCCAGCGCTTAAGGCCCGGGGCGTAGAAGTCCATCACGTCGGGGAAATTCGACCGCCGCAGCGCGCTGGGCGATGCCGCCGTCGTCATTCGGCGATGATCCCGCGAAGGCGGTAGCCGGCGATCTTGGCGGCGAACCAGGCGGTCACCTCAGCAGGGTCGCTGAGCAGCCCATCAAGTTGAGCGCCTTCCGAGCTCACGCTCGCCTCGATCAACCAGCCCTCGCCGTACGGGTCCCGCTCGGCCAGGCCCGCGTCGAGTGCCACCGCCTCATTCACGGCTTCCAGCGCACCGGAGACCGGGCTCAAGAGCGGGCCGACGAACTTGGCGGCTTCGAGCTGACCGAACGGCCGGCCCGCGCTGAGATTGGTCCCTATCGCGAGGAAGGACAGCTGTGCCAAGGTGCCACTCGTCTCGATGCCGAGCGGGTCCATGCCGATCCTCACCCGACCCGACCCGCTCACGAGCACCCACATGTGCGACTCTGGCTCATAGCACCTGTCGAGTGCGAGCGGGAAGCCTTCCACCAAGATGAGCTCAGCCTCTCCCATCAGAGCCTCCCTGGATCTGCGGCCGCGAAGACTGCGGCCACGCGGCGAGCCGGCTCACCGAAGCCGGCTAGCACTTCTGCGGCAGAGCGCAAAGGGACCCCGGTGAGGGCGTCCTCGACATGTCGGATCGATCCATTGAGTCCCGGGTCGTGCAGCCGCACCTTGTCGAGCGTTCCCCGGACGACGCTGGCGCTGACACTCGCACTCTTCCAGGCCGCGGCGAACGTCCAGACCCCGGCGCGCACCTTCACTTGTCGCGCTCTCGGAGCGGCGTCGCCTGCCGAAGACGGCCGGTTCGGGCCCGCAAGCCATTCCTCCGCCTCGAACGTCTCGTCAAGCTCGGCGAGAGTCGTCTCCTCGCTGACGGTCAACTTTCCAGCGCCGGGGACGAGGCCTAGTGCGGAGCCGTACGCGCTCGTCAACCCAGCCTGGAAAACGGCCGGATCAACCGGGGTCGCATTGACGAAACGGCGCATCAGCGCCAGCGTCTGATCGCGCTGGTTCCGATCGGCGAGGGCTAGCACCCTAGTCGCCCGGTCATGGTCGAACCGCTCGATCAAGTTCCCGCACACCACGACCGCGTCTTCGATCTGACCTGCTCCGTGCCCGCAGATCTTGGCCTCTCCGACGCAGATCTCCATCTCCTCGTCGAGCACAGCTGGCACCCCGGCCGATCGAAAGGCCGTGACGGCCGGTTCGAGCAGCAAGCGCAGCGCCTCGCGCCGAGCCTGCGGCACGGCGCGAGCTGGCAGGCAAATCTGGAACAGAAGCTGGTCCCGGTCCAGATAGACCGGACCTCCGCCCACCATCCGACGCAAGATCGGCAGACCCTTCTTGCGGCAGTATTCGTGGTCCAGCTCTTCCACCTGGCGGTGGTAGCCGAGGCAAACGTACGGAGCCGCCGGGCGGGTGAACGACAGCGTCGCCGGAGCACCCGCCGAGACTCCGTGAGCTATCGCATGCCAAAGGGTCTGGGAGCGCAGCGGCGAGCAGCTGCCAGAATCGATGACGCGCAGCGGCTCAACCATCCTGCGTGCCCCCGCCCATCGCCTCGTCGACGAGCTCTATGACATCGCACACCCTGAGCTCCTCGTGACCGGTCGCCTTTGCTGCATCGCTGAAACGCGAGACCTCATAAGGACAGCAGACCGCCAGCACATCGGCGCCGGTCTGAGCAGCCTCGCGGACCCTGCGCTCGGAGAGCCTCTCGGTCGTGTGGTCCCGCGTGAAACCGTCCAACCACATGCCGCCGCCCCCCCCTCCGCAGCAATAAGCGTTCTCCCGGCAGCGGCTCATCTCGACCAGCTCCAGACCCGGAATCGCCTCCAACAAGGCCCGGGGGGCGTCGTACTCGCCGTTCTGCCTGCCCAGGTAGCAGGGATCGTGGAACGTCACCTTCGCTCTCAGCTCCCTCGCCCATCGGATATGGCCGACGAGCGGAGCGAGGAGCTGTGTGTAATGCAGCGCGGCAAATTCGTGGCCGCGCCTAGGGTACTCGTTGACGAAGGCGTTAAAAGCGTGGGGATCGGGTGTCACGATCCGCTCGAACTGGTATTTCGACAGCACCGCCGCCACATCTTCGACCAACGCGTCGAACAAGCCCCTCTCCCCGGCGAGCCGTTGCGAGTCCCCGAGCGTCTTCTCCTCCGGACCGAGGATCGCCCAGTCGAGACCAAGGGCGGAGGCCACTCTGGCGAATGCTCGGGCGGCGTCCTGGCCACGGGGGTGGAAGCTCCAATAGTCCTCCACATAGAAAAGGACATCCACGGGCCCTGGCTGTTTGCCGAGGATCCTCACCGGGACGCCGGCGCTGTCTGCCCATTGTGCCCTACGTCGCTGGTTCTGGCCGAGCGCATTGCCGTGCCGGAAGGTCTTCTCCAAGACGTCTTGCAGTTCGCCGGGCACCTGCGTGCCGGCCAAGGCGGCCTCGCGCATGGCCGGCATGATCGAGATCATGTCGACCGCCTTGGGACAGACCCGCAGGCAGTTCCCGCAGGTGGTGCACAGCCAGAGGTCGGCGTCGGCCAACAGCTCGGTGCCGGTCTGGACCTTGCGGTGGATCTTGCGCGGGCCATAGTCCCCCACCATGTCGACCGGGCAGACCGCGTCGCACTTGCCACAGCCGAAGCACCACTCCAGGGACTCTCCGCCCGAGAGGGCTGAGATCGAGGCGAAACCGTCCGGGCCATAATCGGTGAGAACTCGAGGCTCGAACATCCGGTTCCACATCCCCGGCAGGTCCACCTCGCGTCCGGAAAGTGTCGATGCGACCGTCACCTGCTCTTTCTCCAGCGCCACGGGCGGGACCTTCCGGCCACTTACGGGCACGGCCTAGGCCTCCGGCCCTTGAACGCCGAGCAGGCGGCGGACGATGTCGGGCAGCGACGGGATGACCCGGGTGAACTCGCGGGTCACACGCATCTGCAGGATCGTGTGCATGTACACCCCGTACACAACGGCCATGAGGACATCCATCCCGAACAAGCCAGCACCAGCGACGGAGAACCCGGCCGCCCTACAGGTCTCCTCGGCAAAGGCCGTCGCCCGACCGACGCTCATGTAGACCGCACCCCTCGTGGCTCCCGGGCTGCGCTCGAGTTCACAGTTGGTCAAAAGGCCTAGCGCCCCGGTTCCCGCGCCAGGGTCCCAGATCCACCTGGTCCATAACCAGTAACGCGCGGGCTGGGTGAAGTGCAGCAGCTCTGCTGGGAGATCGATCCCGGCGCCTGATAGCTCGCCTATTGAGCCGTCACCGCCGAGCGTGGCGTCGAAAAGGTCGATCCGCTCCGCCACCGGCGCGCCTGCATCGAGGAGCCGAGCGATCGCCCCTGCAAGTCGCTCGGGTCCGACAGCATCGACGATCCGGTCCGCGCGCCTTCGAGTTGCGAATACCCAACGCAGCACTTCGCGCAGCTCGGCGCGATCGAGCTGCGACGGGTCGTCTGACAAGAGCCCGCGAAGCGAAGCGGCCTTGCGCTGCAGGCCGGCAGTGATCACCAGCAGGTCGCTCTCGCCGATTCGGTCCATCGCCTCGCGTTGGAGATCCAGCGCGGTCGGGCTGGCGACAACGGGACCGGTGACCACGAGATCGTCGCCTCAGCTCGTCGCCGCGACTGCGCGCGAGCGTAGGTAGCCGAGGGCCCTGACTGCGGCACCGGCCGCAGACGAGACGGTGTCCTCGAGATCGGCCGGGCCGAGCGCCGCCCCGCAGGCAAAGATCCCTTCGCGATCGGTGCTGACCGGGTCGAGCGGCGCGCCGACCGCTTCGATGAACCCATACCGGTTCTGTTTAACCCCGAGCAGTCCCGAGAGCTCGCGTGTCCCGGGAGACGGCTCCATACCGACCGACAGCACTACGAGGTCCATCAGAACCTCCATCGGCCGCCCCATCGTGGTGTCCTCGCCCCGCACAAGCAAGCGATCACCTCGCGGCAGCACCTCGGTGATCAGGCCCTTCACGTACTGGACATGGTGCTGTTCTTGTGCCGGCCAGTAGATCTCGTTCTCCCAGTACCCGTACATGCGCATGTCGATGTAGAAGATGAGCACCTTCGACTCGGGCAGCAGCTCACGGATCTCGATGGCCTCTTTAGAGGCCACGCCGCAGCAGACCTTGGAGCAGTACTCGTTGCCGATCTGACGGTCACGACTGCCGACGCACTGGACGAAGCAAATCCGCTCCGGCATCTGGCCGTTGGAGGGACGTAGGACCCGGCCCTGCGAGAGCATCGCCTCGAGATCAGCCTGAGTGATGACGTCGGGGAACTCGTAGTAGCCGTACATCTGCGGCGAGCGCCCCGGGTCGAAGTGGCCGAACCCGGTGGCGATGATTATCGCTCCGCACTCAATTCGCTCCGCGCCTGGCACAGCTTCGCCGACCCGGCCGTCGATCGACGACGAGCGCAAGCCCAGGGTGAACGCCCCCGGCTCCCGCGTCAGTTCTGCAAGCTCGGTGGCGACGCGGACCTCGATGAGCGGGCTGGAGGTGACCTCGTTGATCATCCGGAGGATCTGAGGCTGGGCGGGTTCACCGCGTGGCGTAAGTCCGCAGTAGTTCTCCGCGACCGGGGTCCCACCGAGGAACTCGCGTCGCTCTATCAGCACCACCCTTCCGCCCATCTCTGCGATGCAGTTCGCCGCACGCAGACCGCCTGGTCCCCCACCGATGACCACAACCGTGTCAGAGGACATCTCTCACCTCAATCGTCGTGCTCGAACCTGGCATCGGATACCTGATGGGCGCTCTTGTCATGCTCACCATCCGCGTCGTCCCAGTCGAGATACTGCTTCTCGCCTGTCTCTAGCCGACGCAGGTCGCTCTGGAACTCCGCCCAGGCGCGTTCCCAATCGATGCCCATCTTCTCTAGCAGCGGCCGGTAGTCGGCCGAGTGCCAATGCAGTTGGCAAACGCGGTAAGGATGAGCGCCCATAGCCAAGGCGGCGAACTGCGCGTCACTGAGCACGGCGAGCCCGACGTTGCGCTCGTGCGCCTGCGCCGCGAACTGACTCTTGTCCAGGGTGGTCACGCACCCGGTGTCGTGAGTCAGCACGACGTCGGGGTTCGCCTCCTGTTTCATGACCTCGATCTTGCGCAGCGTGGCAAAGGACCTCGTGAAGTCTCGCTGCACCAAGATGTGCCTGAAGCCGAAGCCGCAGCAATCGAACCAGGTCGAGTAATCGCGCACCTCGGCACCAAGCGTCTCCGCCAGGGCAGTTACCACGGCGGTGCGTTGGCCCCCGTAGAAATCCTCGTCGTAGATCGCGTCGGCCGAGACGATCTTGTAGTAGTGGCAGGCGGGATGGACTGTCACGACAATTCCCGACATGTCGCGGACCTGCTTTGCAGCGATCTCGTCACGCAGGGCGTGGAACCACTCCGAATAATGGACGATCTCCTCCGGCACCACGAGCGGCTTGCCGAGCTTGGCCATGATCTCGCGGACTTGAGCCCGTAGCTCCGGGTGCCGTATGAGCTGTTCCCGCACTTCTTTGTAGTGCCCGTACGACGTGCCGCAGTGGATGAGCGGGAAATAGCCCGTCTCGTAGGCCGCGGCGAAATTGCGCACGGCAACAGCAGCCTGGGCAGCAGTGTTGGAGGTGGCGCTCGCGTAGTAGTTCCAAGCCGTACAAGAGGTTTGGTCGTGCGGGTCGTGGTAGTCGTAGCCGAGCTTGCGCATCACCCAAAAAATGGACGTGGAATAACCAGGGATGTGGCCACACTGACCGCAGGACTTGTGGTGCCACAGGTGTGCCTTTTGGATCCTCTTCACGCGCCCGTATTTCGTCACCACCTCGATCGCTTCCTGATCGATCCTCTGCACTATCAGCTCGCCCTGACGCTCCAGCTCGAGCAGCTCGGTGCGCGGATCCTCGAGCGACCGCCGGTCCGGAACCGTCTCGGCAGCTGGCTTGACGCGCCTACGGGCGTCGATCGGAGCCGCTATGGGAACTGTCACAGCTCGATACCTTCTTCCTCGAGGCGCTCCTCCATCAGCTCTTGCAGGATCGAGTGCAAGCCGCTGTCGATTCCCGCGATCATCTCCAGGGCACCGGTTTCGAACCAGATGACGTAGAGCTCGAGCAGGGTCTTGTCTGCCACGGACCAGCCAGCCGATGTCGTGTGCATGGTCTCTGGAGGCAGCGCCCGGCGCCACAGGTCCAGGTTGTCCGCCACATCACCCGTCTCGGGTCCCCAGTCCGGGAACGCCTCCGGTCGCAGCATGTCTGGCGAGACCTGCGTCCCGGTCGACATGATCTTGTAGATGATCCGCGAGTAACCGACGAGCGCCGCCTTCGCCGAGGCGAGCCCGTTGTTCACGGCCACCTCCCGCATGATCGTGATGATCCCCCCGGGGTTATTGCCTCGCGGGCAGCGCAGACACGAGAAGCACTGGGAGCACTCCCAGATGTCTTCCTGCATCTGCTGGTAGACGAGCTCCACGTCTTCACGTGCGGCAGCCTGCGCGACCCGGCGCGGGCTGAAGTCGTAGAACTTGGCCGACGGACAGGCGGCGACGCAAATGCCGCACTCATAACAGCCGTACAGGTAATCGGCGAAGCGGAGGTCGCCTTTCACCTGCTCGAACAGCTTCGCCTTGGTCTCGTACGGCACTTCGGTGTAGCCGGCGACTTCTGGGGCCTTGTAATAAGGGTCCGTCTTGGCCTGGGTGGCGGCTGTGACGGTCATCGCGGTGCCTAAAAGCTGATCACGGCGTCAGCGGTGGCCGCGAGGTCGTTGAAGGCTGCGCCCCCGATCACCTCGACCCCATCGATCAGGTCGTTGAGGCGCAGATCGTTCAAGTCGAGTGAGGGCTGGCAGACCAAGAGCCGGACGCCGAGCCCGGTGGCCTGTTCGATGAAGTATCGCAAGGGCTGGCCCTGGTCGCCCTTCGGCCCGATCTTGTCGACAACGTCCTTTCGAAGCAGGGTAGGCCCGTACATCGTGAAATAGATCATGACCTCGAACTCCATCGCCGCCGCGGAGGCCGCGAGGAAAAATGGAGTCGCGCTCCGGCCCGGGTCGTCCGCTCCATGGGTCTGGACGTAAAGGATCTTTGTCTCAGAGTCTTCGGCCCACATGAATGCTTCCTACTTCACTCGGCGGATGAGGACGTGGAAGACGTCCGCCTGCTTGGTGATGCCGAGAAGCTCATTGCCGGTGCGGCTGGCCCAGGCCCGCATGTCAGGCTCGACCCCCGCATCGGTGGCGAGTAGCTCGAGAACCTGCCCGGGGGCGAGATTCTTGATCGCCTGGGCGGTCTTCACGACCGGCAGCGGACATGCCAACCCGACGCAGTCAAGCACCTGGTCTGCGGCTGGAGTCGCGGACTCGGGCACAACATCCTCCTTTTGAGTTTCAGATCGAGAAGTCTTCGCCGGACCAGACTCCGGCTTTGGACGGACGAACGTCATGACGATCCCGGTGGCCGTCGACCAGCATCTCCAGCTCGTCGACACGCGCCAGAAGCGACTGGAGGCTGGAGCCGAGGAGGTCGGGCATGAATGCCGACTCGAGATCGGGCCGGTCCGTGGCCCGATGAGGGCGGCTCCGGGCGATGATCTGACCGGGCACACCGACTACGACCGAGTTCGCGGGAACAGACTTCACGACGACGGCATTGGCGCCGATGCGGCTGTCGTCACCGATTGTGATGGGCCCGAGGACCTTGGCCCCAGCGCCGATCGTCACACGGTTCCCCACCGTCGGGTGACGCTTCACCCGGTCGAGGCTCGTGCCGCCAAGGGTGACGCCCTGGTAGATGGTGACATCGTCACCCACCTCAGCCGTCTCGCCGATGACCACACCACTAGCATGGTCGATGAACACACCCTGGCCGAGGATGGCTGCGGGGTGGATCTCGACCCCGGTCAGCCATCGTGCCAGCGCGGCAGCTGCACGCGCGACGAGCTTGAAGTCTTTCCGCCACAACGAATGACAGATTCTGTGGCTCCAGAGTGCGTGCACGCCCGAGTAGCAGATCGCGATCTCGAGCGAGGAGCGCGCGGCGGGGTCACGGTCGCGCGCTGAGATCAGATCGCGCCGCAGGGTGGAGAGCATGCTCAGTCGGTGAGACCCTCGAACAGCGCCGTCGAGAGGTAGCGCTCACCGAAAGACGGGACGATCACGACGACCAGCTTGCCCGCGTTGTTTGGACGCGCGGCCACCTGCAGTGCCGCCCAGATCGCCGCGCCGGACGAGATGCCGACCAGCAGGCCCTCATCGCGCGCCGCATGCCGCGCGATGTCGAATGCATCCGCGTTCTCGACGGTAATGATCTCGTCGACGACGTCAGTGTCCAAGATCCCGGGAACGAAGCCTGCCCCGATGCCCTGTATCGGATGAGGCCCCTTCTGACCCCCTGAAAGGACCGGCGAGGACGCAGGCTCGACGGCCACCATCCTTACCGCCGGCTTGCGGGCCTTTAGTACCTGACCGACACCGGTGATCGTCCCACCCGTGCCGACGCCGCAGACGACGATGTCAACCTCGCCATCGGTGTCGCCCCATATCTCCTCCGCGGTCGTGGCGCGGTGGATCGCGGGGTTCGCCGGATTCTCGAACTGCTGTGGGACGAAGTACCGCAGGTCGCTCTTGGCCAACTCCTCAGCCTTGGCGATCGCGCCGGGCATGCCCTCCGGCCCCGGCGTCAGGATCAGCTCCGCTCCGTAGGCGCGCAGCAATGCCCGGCGCTCCTTGCTCATCGTCTCGGGCATCGTGAAGACGCACCGGTAGCCGCGCGCAGCGCACACCATCGCCAGTGCGATCCCGGTGTTCCCGCTTGTCGGCTCGAGGATGATCGTTTCCGGCCCGATGAGACCCGCCTGCTCGGCTGCGTCGATCATCGCTACCCCGATGCGGTCCTTGACGCTGTGAGCCGGGTTGAAAAACTCCAGCTTGGCAACGACCTGCGCACCGCCGTCCCTGGGCAGGTGACGCAGCCGGACGAGGGGCGTGTTCCCTATGAGCTGGGTGATGTCGTCCGCGATCTTCATGGTCACCGGCCTTTCCCTTGTTTACCTCAGACGGAGCAACCCGAACTTGAAAGTATTTCTATCGTAATCATGTATTGCATCTTAGCCCTAGGGCCAATCGGCCCTTTTCGGGAAGCGGAGCCCCGCGCGAGACGAGCTACCTCGCCTCGCGTACCCGTCACCTCGTCTCAGGTCCCGCCTTTCCACGATCTCGCCCGAGCTTGAGCCACACCCGCGTCATCTAATCGCGTCTCACGTGAGCCCTGAAGGCTGTCGCGACTCGAGCTATCACCGGTTCGCCGTGTGGAGCTGGGGGGCCTCCCTCGGCCGCCCGTCTGGTTCTTTACGGCGGGAGGACATCCTCTCCGAGGGTACGGGCTGGCTCGGCCGTCAGGTTCCTAGCTTGCTAATCGAGCTGCAATCGAATAGCGGTGCCCGTGACAGCAACGACTCTGCGCGGTACCGCAAGACCCGGCCGCACTGCGCGGGCCTCCCTGAACCGGTGTCGACGCCGGTCACTGACTTGTCCTGCGCCCGCGTACCTTCATAGGGGTTCTATCGGACCTCGCCCGCATTGTTGCGAGGTCCTTTTAGCACCATCGCTGACGTCAAGGCTCCAGGTGAAGTAGCTCAAGAACCGCAGGTGACCGGACGATATTACTTCTCGGTTCGCGACGACCGGGGCAGTTTGGCGACGACAGGAAACTCCGCGCATGAGGGATATGAACAGACGGCTCCAGTATCCGGAGTTCTATGCTCACCAAGCTGAATCGCGCCTCGCCGAACTGCACGATCCTTCTCTTCCTGGTATCGAACACGGCACTGAGCACAAGCCGACTCGACGGATCAACCGTCTGGCCTCCGCGCGCAGCGGCTGGAAGATTGTGCTCGCGCTCGCGCTCGTGTTGGGGTTGAGCGTCTCGGTCATCAGCGCCTGGGCGTGGTACGGGTACACGACTTCGCTTCGACACCAAACCGTGGCGTCCTCGCTGACAGACGTGAGGTCGATCCTGGCGCCGTCGCTCGAGCGAGACAGCGATCTCTTGGCAACCGTGAACGCCGAGGTCGCGACCCATCCTGAGCTCACCAACGGCGCGTTGGCGGCAATGTTGGCCAAGCTCGATCTTTCACAGCGCTACCCGGGAAGCTTTGCGTTCACCTACGTCGAGAACGTCAGCAGGGCTGACCTGCCACGTTTCGAAGCGATCGCGCGGCGCGATCCCTCCCTCGGAGTAGCCGTCGCCAGGTCACCTTTGGTGAAACCCTCGCGCAACGGCCGCTCCGGCTACTGCCTCACCCGCCTCGTCTCCGTGGACGTCACCGGCGACGGGATCGTCAAGAACGTGCTGCTGACCTGGATCTCCCCGTACATCTCGTCGTACTTCAACTTCTGTGCCTCCTCGTTCGAACATTTGTTCAACACTTCAGCAGAGACCGGTGCGACGGTGGCGGCCTCCGTGGTCAGTCTGATCAGACCCGGCCCAGGTCTGCCTCCCATGCCGGAGACGCTCCACGCCCTGCTGCTCCGGCTCCCTATCTTCGTAGAGCTCAGCCCCGTGTACAAAGGGACCCAGGCCCCTACCACCGCCCAAACCCGGGCCAAGGCCCTGCTCGGTTGGACGATGGCCGTCTTCGATGCCGACCAGATCCTCAGTCCCGTCCTGGCGAGCGGCAAGGGCGTGTCCTTGGTGCTCGCTTACGCGCCACCCGGAGGGAGCCCGGCAGTCCTAGCCCGGACGGGGCCGACCGAGTTTGGCGCGGCTGCCGAAACCATCAGCTTCCCCTCCGATCCCGGATGGGTCATCGACGCCGCCATGAGCTCGCGCGACAGCGGACCGTCTCCGCTTCTCCAGGGTCTGGCGGTTCTGTTCGGGGCGTTGGCCCTAACTATCTTGTTGGTGATCCTGCTAGGCCTGCTCATAAGGTCGCGCCGCTCGGCACTGGAACTTGTCGAGAAGCGAACGGCCGAGCTGCGCCACCAGGCCCTGCACGACTCACTGACCGGGCTCCCCAACCGCTTCCTTGTCAACCAGAGAGCGCACCTGATAGTCAACCGGGCCCGAAGTGGCGGGCTTCCTATCGCGGTGTTCTTCATCGACCTCGACGACTTCAAGAAGGTCAACGACACCTTGGGCCATGACGTCGGCGACGGGCTGTTGGAGGCGGTAGCAGCACGGCTGACCGACGCGGTCCGGAGCACTGACACCGTAGGCCGCCTGGGCGGCGACGAGTTCGTCCTGCTGTCCGAGACATCGTTCTCAGATGGGGGGTTGGGCGCCATGGCCGAACGTATCCTCGCGGTCCTACGGGAGCCCTTCTGCTTGGGAGACGCCACAAGGACGACCCTCTCGACCTCGGCCAGCATCGGCATCGCGACCGGAATGCGTTCAAGTCCAGAGGAGCTGCTCCGAAACGCCGATATCGCCATGTACCGGGCGAAGTCGATGGGGAAGAACTGCTACGTCCTGTTCGAGCCGGAGATGCACGAGGTTGTAAAAAAGCAGCTCACCTTGGAAACGGATCTGGCCGAGGCGTTCATAAAGAGGGAGTTCTTCCTCCTCTACCAGCCCATTGTCGATCTCGAGACCGGCCTGCCACGAGACTTCGAGGCCTTGTTACGCTGGCAGCACCCCGAGCGCGGCGTCGTCGGGCCAGCGGAGTTCATCTCCGTGCTGGAATCATCGGACCTGCTCATCGACGTCGGGCGCTTCGTACTGATGGAGGCTTGTCGCCAGGTCAAGGCCTGGCACGAACTTGGTCGCACGGTGGGGGTATCTGTGAACGTCGGTGCCCGTCAGCTCCGCTACGACGTGCTCGTCGACCATGTCCGAGACGCGCTCGAGGCGGCCGACCTCGACCCGCACTACTTGACGGTCGAGGTCACCGAATCGATGTTGATGATCAACTCCAACATCGCCGCCCAACGGCTGGCCGCCCTGTCCAAGCTCGGTGTGCGCATCGCTATCGACGACTTCGGGACGGGCTACGCCTCGCTCTCGTACCTGCGCGAGTTCCCTGCGGACATATTGAAGATCGACCGGTCCTTCGTCGCGCCGCTGACGACTTCGATGGGGAGCAACTTCCTCGACGCTCTAATTCACTTGGGCAAGTCGCTCGACCTCGTGACGATCGCGGAAGGCATCGAGGAGACCTCGCAGCTGGACCACGTCAAGCGCCAAGGTTGCGACTGGGGCCAGGGCTTTCTGTTCTCCAAGCCGCTCCCGCCAGAGGACATCAGGCAGATCATCCGGCGTTCGCGCTACGAAGTCGGAAGCTCTCTGGCTCCGCGCGCCACCGTCTCCTAGCCTCGATGCGGCTCGCCGACCACGTCAAGCTCAAGCTGCACTGCGTCGCTTTAGGCCCGGATCTTCGATCGCCCGACGGCCGCCGATCCCTCTAGCCCGTTCGAAGCAATCTCCAAGCCGCTTCACAGGTCAGAGATATGTCCTGACCTTGTCCCCGGTGGCCCAGATGCGTGATGGCAGAGTGCTAAGAGCGTCCGCCTGGAATCGGAGACGACCGTGCACCCGCGACGGTGCCCTGGGAGCGCACCAACAATGCGATCAATGCCAGTTCCAATAGCGCCCAAGCCAGCGTTGGGGCCGCTCAAGGGCGCTTTGAGTGGGATGCGGAGCTGAGATGACACGAGTTCACCACGCAATAGACAATCTCGAGAAGCCGGGCATGTTGATTCGATTGAGCGGTGCCGACACCTCAGAGGCGATCAGCGTCAATCGGACAGTCTGGACAAGCATCCCGAGCCTGGCGAGCTGGATCTGGGACTCGGATGGGTGTCTGATCGCCGAGGACGAGACGCGCAAGATAGCTGACAACTGGGGCGCGACGCTTCCCGATTGACAGCAGTTCGTCTCGGGACCTCGGACCGGGCATCGCACTCGTCCGATGCTTCCGTCAGGACTTGAAACCGGTTGATCGGCCAGGCTGATCCTGTGTCTCGCGTGGCGCCCGAACGTCGCCCGGAGCGGCATCGCAGAACGCGGTTGGCGGCTCTCCTCGGCTTCCTTGGCCTGAACCTGGCCACTTTCGATGCTCCCCACACGCTTGCTGTCGACATCAGATGGCGCCTCGCCCGCGCCTATTGTGGCAACGAACTGGCAACCCAAGCTGCGCAGGCCGTGCTCGATTACGGCTTCGAGAATCTCAACCGCGACGAAATCGTCTCGTTCACACTTCGACCATTCGGCGCTTCCACGAGGACGCCCTCTCCGCCGCCACGTCCTCTCCCGGACTGCACGGCTGAACTGGGCGATGAGGAGGTCGAGCTCCTGACCACGCTTCGCTCGGGTACACAATAGCTAAACCGTATCGAACGCATGTTCGCTACGGTTAGGGAGTGGCCGACCTGTCACCGGAGGAAGCCGAAGTGCTGCGGAGGTCGATCGCGATGCTGCCGCCACAGGCGCCGAGCGGTCTGAGCCGTGAGCGGGCGCTTGCGATCCTGAATCAGCTCGTGCGGGCGCTGAGGGAACTGCGCAAGCGATAGAGCCGGTCGTTGGCGGACTTCCCGACGCGTCAGCACCCCCGGCGGGGGGTGCTGGAGGTGCTGACACTATGGGGGACGGCAGACTGCTCTCGCGGTCACCATCTACCCCGCGACCAGGATGCGCGCGGGATGGCACCCGCACTGGTGTCAAAAGTCACATATTCCGCCCGCGGCGGAAGTCCGTACTCAGCCCACCGCCACGCCGCAACGCCCAATCGCGCGCTCGATGCGCCTCTCGTGGGAGCACCGACCATCAAGGTTCGCGCGCCCGATCGAGGTGCCGTTGTTGTTGGCCCAATGGACGAACGCCTGCTTGTTAGCGGAGCTGGGCGCTCGTAGCGCCCCCGGGAGGACTCGATCCTCCGACCGTCTGCTTAGAAGCTACGTAGCACTGAGCGACGTGCGTGTGCAGGAAATCCCAGGTGGCAGTCGAGCGCAACGACAGAATTAGACACTGTCTCGAGAGGTGCTTGGTGCTTATGGACCGACCCGCTTTCCAGCCGCAAGCTTCGCTCGCCTCCGAAGGCTGCCCGTCCCCCCACCGTCCACAGAGGTGAGTGCAGACCGCACCTTGGAACGCCGATCGTCAAATATGTCCGTGGGATAGCCCTGGTCGACCGGCTCTCCGCGGCGCCGTCTCGGGCAGCGTCAAGTGGTCTCTTGAGGCGTCGACCACCGACCCCGGCGCCGAGCACTTCCGTACGTCTCCGGGCGGCCTGGAGCTCGTCGCTTGCCGAAGCGCTGGCTGGAGTCTCGTGGTCGACATCGCGGTCAGAAGCCGGGCAACACAGCCGGGAGCAGCGCGTTTACGCGGGCACAGGACCTGCTGTGAAGGAAATCACTTGATCCTTAGAGGCGCCGGGCCCCCTTGCATAGCAAGAGCGCTTGCCGCGATGGGACAACCCGTCGGCCTGCTTCCCCGTCAGCCGGCAAGGCGGTCGTGCCAAGTTTCCGAGGGTCGCCTCTCCCCCGTCGGGTATTCCTGGCGCTCCGCCGTGAGTACCCGAGGGGGCGGCGTCGATGTACCGTCAGCGGATGACATATAGGAGCCCGCCGTCTGAGCTCTCTATAGCCCCGCCGCCCCCGTTCGATGAGCCTTTGCCCCGTGTTGCGATGCGGCGCCGCATGCTGGTGTTCCTACGGTCTCGCTTTGGCGCGACCACGGCCATCGTTGCCGCCCTTGTTGTCATCGCCGCCCTCACCGTGACCAACATGCGCATCTCGGATCGACCGGCACTAACCGCGAACCAGGTCAACAGCATGGTCAATCAGAAGGTGAGCACGGCGATATCGCAACTGCAGTCCCCCTCGAGCGTCGCAGGCAGCGTGTACAGGGCCGTCGAATACGGGATCGTCACAATCCAGTCGATACACCTCGGCGCGCCCGGCAGCGACGAACTCGGCACCGGGATCATTGTCGACAAACGGGGCGACATCCTCACGGCGCTTCACGTCGTCCAGGGCGCGTCTTCGATCAAGGTCTCCTTCGCCGATGGCACCCTCGCGAACGCGTCCGTATTGGCGGCCGACACCGGCGACGACATCGCGGTGCTGACACCCAGTCGGCTGCCAACTGTCATGGCACCCGAGGTGCTCGGCGGCAGCCCCCAGGTCGGAGACCCGATATTCGTCGTCGGCAATCCCCTGGGTCTGCTCGGCTCGCTGTCGGCGGGAGTCGTCTCCGGGCTCAACCGCTCCTTCGAGCTGGCGCCCGGGCGGCGGATGACGGGGATGATCCAGTTCGACGCCGCTGTAAACCCAGGCAGCTCCGGAGGCCCGCTGCTCAACGCCAAGGGCGAGGTGGTGGGGATCGTCACCGGCCTCGCCAACCCGGCGGGCGCCAATTCCTTTGCCGGCATAGGATTCGCCGTGCCCATCGCCACGGCCGGCCAGACCGCCGGCGCCCCGTCGAAGTGAGCGCCGGCTCCAACGGCGGCCCGGAGGCCAGGTTCGAGGCGCTGCTGTACCACGTCAAGAGGGTCATCGTGGGCCAGGACGACCTTCTCGAGAAGATGGTCGTCGCCCTCGTCGCAGGGGGTCACCTTCTCGTGGAGGGCGTGCCCGGTCTCGCCAAGACGCTCGCGGTAAAGACCTTCGCCGACGCACTCGGCGTCGAGTTCCAACGCATCCAGTTTACGCCCGACCTCGTACCGGCCGACATCGTCGGCACGAGGATCTACAACCAGAAGCTCGGCGAGTTCGAGGTTTCGCTCGGCCCCATTTTCGCCAACCTGGTTCTGGCGGACGAGATCAACCGGGCGCCGGCCAAGGTGCAGAGCGCGTTGTTGGAGGCGATGCAAGAGCACCAGGTGACGATCGGCAGGCAGACCCACGCCCTGCCCGACCCGTTCCTCGTCATGGCGACCCAGAATCCGATCGAGTCGGACGGGACTTATCCGCTCCCCGAGGCCCAGGTCGACCGGTTCATGTTCAAGGTGCTGGTCGACTACCCGACCGCCACCGAGGAGTTCGTCATCGTCGAGCGGATGGTCGCCGGCCTCGAGAAGGTGCACGAGGTGATGCACGTCGAGCAGCTCCGAGAGCTCCAGAAGGCGGTTCACACGGTGTTCGTCGATCCGGCCCTCATCGACTACGCAGTCCGGGTGGCTACAGCCACGCGGAAGCCCTCATCTGTCGGCCTGCAGGACCTCGCGCGCTATGTGTCCTACGGTGTGAGCCCACGTGCCTCGATCTACATGATCACCGCGGCACAAGCCCTCGCGCTCGTGCGCGGCCGCCGTTACGTGCTCCCTGAGGACGTGCAATCGATCGCGCCCGACGTGCTGCGCCATCGGATGGTCCTTTCCTACGAGGCCCTCAGCGACGACGTAAGCGTGCAGCACGTCGTCGACGCCGTACTGCAAAGCGTCCCGCTCCCCGACGTCGTGCTGCGCGACTAGGACAGCTAGGCATCGGCGCGCATATGGAGACCGCCCCGCTGCTCGCGCCCGAACGAATCCTGCGCCGCATCGAATGGAAGGTGGTGAGGCGCCTCGAGGGCCTGCTCCAAGGCGAGTTCCACACGCTGCTTCGCGGTAGTGGTAGCGACTTCCTCGACCTGCGCGACTACCAGTGGGGTGACGACGTCCGCCACATTGACTGGAACGTCACGGCACGCATGGACGAACTGTTCGTCCGCGACTTCATGGAGGACCGCGAGCTCACGGCCTGGCTCCTTCTCGACCGCTCCAGGTCGATGACCTTCGGAACCGTCGAACGAACGAAGGAGCAGGTGCTCTCCGAGCTGGCCGCGGCGATCTGCCAACTCCTCGTGCGGGGAGGCAATCGCGTCGGAGCCGTGATCTCCGACGGCATGCATGAGTGGAGCATCCCACCGCGCCAAGGCCGGAACCAGGTGTTGGCGATTGTGCGGGAACTTCTCCGGCCAGTCGGCGGCAGCCAGCTGACCGACCTCGGCAAGCTTCTTGAGACCGCGGCGCGACTCGTGCGCCGCCGGTCGCTCGTGGTGCTGATCTCGGACTTCATCAGCCAACCCGGATGGGAACGACCGTTGTGCCGACTCACAGAGCAGCACGAGGTTGTCGCCGTCCGGCTGTTCGACCCCCGCGAATACGAGCTCCCTGACGCGGGGCTGTTGTACGTGCAGGACGCGGAATCGGGGGAGCAACTGTTAGTGGACTCGAGCGATCCCGAACTACGCCGCCGCCTTCTCGAGGCCGGGCGATCGCGGGACGACACCATCCGCCACAGCGTCGCCCGAGCCCGGGTGCGGCTCCACGCCCTGTCCACCGAGGACGATCTCCTCAGCGCTCTGATGCGCATCGCCGGGTCGGGCCGGGGTCCGCGCAGATGACCTTCACGTCGCCCGTGATGCTGCTGGGGCTTCTGCTGATTCCGGCCGTCGTCGCGGGCTACGCGTCGTCGAGGAGGAGGCGGCGTCGTCGCGTGGCCGCCCTTGCCGCGCACGGCCTCGTCGCGCGCGGCCCGGTCCGGCGGAGGCTGCGCGAGCATCTCCCCTTCGCCCTTCTTGTCGTCGCGCTCGTCTTGTTGGTCCTCGCCTGCGCCCGGCCGATCGCCATCATCAAGACGCCGCAGCGCACGGCAACGGTGGTCATAGCGCTCGACGTGTCGAACAGCATGGCAGCCACCGACGCCCAGCCGTCCCGCATCGGAGCCGCAAAAGCCGTAGCCAGCGACTTTGTTCGCCAGCAGCCGTCGGGAGTCCATATCGGCGTCGTGGGGTTCGGCGAAGGTGGCGTGATCACGCAGCCTCCCACCTCTGACCACGCCGACGTGCTGCGGGCGATCGACCACCTCTCCCTCGGAGGAAGCACCTCGATAGGAGCCGGCATCCTCACGGCGCTCGACGCCATCGCCGGCAAGACACTGCGCGTCAACCTGGCGAAGCTCGCCAACGACGACTCGGGCGAGATCGACCTCGGCTACTACGGAGGGGCGACAATCGTGCTGATCTCCGATGGGGAGGAGACGAGCGGGACCGATCCCGTGACGATGGCACGGTTAGCCTCAACCGCGGGTGTCCGCATCCAGACCGTCGGCGTCGGCACTGCGGCCGGCACGACCGTGCAGATCGACGGGTTCACCGTGGCCACGGCCCTCGACGCCCAAACGCTCGAGAACGTGGCAAGGGTCACGAATGGCTCGTACCACCAAATCGGCGATAGCTCGCCCGCGAGCGCCGTCTCCCGGACGATACGACTGCACTTTGCGCTCGTAAGCGATCGCACCGAGATCACGGCACTGTTCGCCGCGGCCGCAGGCCTCCTACTCGCCATCGGCGCCGCCATCTCGTTGCTCTGGTTCGGACGGGTCGTGTGACATGACCTTCATCTGGCCACTGGCGCTGCTGTTCGGGCTCGTCGTCCCGGTGCTGCTCGGGGTTTATCTCCTGGCGATGCGGCGCCGCCGATCGAAAGCGGTCACCTATTCGAGCGTCGCGTTGTTGCGCTCCGCACTCGCCCCCCAATTGCGGTGGCGCCGCCACCTCCCGGTCGCTCTGCTATTCGTTAGCCTCGCGTTGTTGGCAGTGGCGGCCGCCCGGCCGCAGATCACTTCGGACGTGCCCTTCGGGCACTCTACGGTCGTTCTCGCGCTCGACGAGTCCGGATCGATGTGCTCGACGGATGTGGCGCCCAATCGGATCGCGGCCGCGCAGAAAGCCGCCCGCAAGTTCGTCGACTCACTCCCCAGCACGACGCTGGCGGGGCTGGTCGAATTCAACGGCTTCGCCGAGATCGCCGTGGCGCCAACCACCGAGCGCACCGGGTTGGACCAGGCCATCGAGAACTTGAGCGTCGGCCCGGGCACGGCGATCGGCTCCGCAATCCTGGAGGCACTCGAAGCCATCGCCGAGGTCGACCCCGAGGTAAAGCCGGTCGCTAATGACATCGCGGACAACCCCCTGGAACCCGGCTCCAGCAGTACCGGAGACGGCACGCCGGGCACGCCGACCAAACCCGGCAAGGACGGCTATGTGCCCGATGTCATCGTCCTTTTGACAGACGGTGCCAACAACCGGGGGATCACGCCTTTCCAGGCCGTTCCGTACGCAGTCGCCCGGAGGGTCCGCGTCTACACGATCGGCTTCGGGACAACCCATCCGGGTCCGCTTGAGTGCACTCCACAGCAGATGGCGGGCGAGCTCGTAGGCGGTTTTGCAGGCGGTTTCACCGGTGGCGCTTACGGTAGGAGTTTCAGGTTTGCCCCCGGAGTCCCCAACCCCCTCGTCGCCGATCTGCCACCTCTTCGGCAGGTCTCCCAGTTCACCGGTGGCGTGAGCTACAGCGCCCAGGACGAGCCGCAGCTCGCCAAGGTGTTCGCCAGCTTGCCGAAGGAGATCGGCGTCCAGAAGGAGCGGCACGAGATCACATGGTTCTTCGCGTTCCTCGGTGCGCTGCTGGCCCTCGCCGCCGCTACTGCATCGTTACGGTGGGCCCCCTACCCATAGCGCCAACGTTGCGTGCTCACCCCCGATCCGACCCGGGGCTACCAAGCCGTGGCCGAGGATGCGAACGGTGTCCCGAACAGGTGTGCAGGCCGCGCGGTCTCTCGCGACCTGACATGAGCGCCCCCGGGAGGACTCGAACCTCCGACCGTCTGCTTAGAAGGCAGCTGCTCTATTCCGCTGAGCTACGGGGGCCTTGCGTGGGATCCGTGACGCCTGCAAGCGTAGGTGATGTCGACACCTGCGCCGGTGAACGGCGACTCGACGAAGCGCCGAGCACAGCGCATTCAACTGGTTCTTCGCGACGAGAGAGGCTATCTGTGGCTGTCAGAATCGAGATCGGAATCGACAGCGTCATGCCGGAGGAACTCGCGCCTTTCTGGGCAGAAGCGCTCGGATACGCGATCGGCGACATGGACCGCGCCGGGACATATCTCGACCTCATCCCGCCTGGGAGGGAGATGCCGGTCGTCTATCTGCAGCGAGTGCCCGAACGCAAGACGGTCAAGAACCGTTTGCACCTCGACCTTTGGACAGCCGAGGTCGAACAGACCATCGCGAGGCTGATCTCGCTCGGGGCCACCCGCCTAGGGAGTGTGGTCTCTGGCAGCGAAGGGGGCAGCTGGCAGGTAATGGCGGACCCCGAGGGCAACGAATTCTGCGTCTGCCGAGCGGATTAGCGGGGCCGCCGAGAAGGACGACTTCGGGTGATCTCGCTCGCTGTGCCATGCTTGAGAGGTACCGAGAGGCAAACCACCTCCCGGTCGTGGTGGCCGTAGCTCAGTTGGTTAGAGCGCCAGGTTGTGGCCCTGGAGGTCGGGGGTTCAAGTCCCCTCGGTCACCCTTTCGGGCAGCCTTACGCCGGGAGACCGGCTAAGCTGACCGGCCGGATGCGCCTCTAGCTCAATTTGGCAGAGCAACGGACTCTTAATCCGCAGGTTCTGGGTTCGAGTCCCAGGGGGCGCACTTCAGGCGCACAAAGGTTTCGCGCCACCACCGGGCCTGCGGCGCGGCGGGCGAGCTAAGTCGCGCGGACACCTCAGTACTACGCCGAGAGCCTGGGCACATGTTCATATTGGGATCTCATCCTCGGCGGCGTTCAGCGTTCTCGAAACTGCGTGATCCAGCTCAATTGCGAGGCATGGTTCGGTCTCGCGGCTGGTCGGACCCCGGGCGGCACGCCGACTCACCTTGGTCTGCGGTACCGACGACCGGCCCATTTTGCTTGCCCACCTACGAGGTTCAACGGGCGCCGGACCTGCACGCGAGACTCCCCTGAGAGCACCTCGCCGGCGTCACCGTGACAATCGAGTGTCGCGGCGACGATCGACTTAGAGTCACCTCGATGCTCACGATGCCGTCCCATCCTCCGCCCAGAGGCGCGGCACCGATAGGCACGGCGCGGGCGGAAGGCGACCGGTCATCACCACCGGCGCGCTCCGAGTCCCGCAGACTGGTCGCAGTCGCGGTCGGCCTCAGCCTTGCCTCGAGCTTGGCCTGTCTCCTGGTCGTCAGGATCCTTCTTCCTCCCCACAGGAGCCTCTGGCATGTGCTGATGATGTGGGACGCTTTCTGGTATCGCGACATCGCACTCCACGGCTACTCGTGGAACCCGAGATTCACTGGTCAGCAGAACCCGAACTTCTTCCCGCTCTACCCACTGTTCGAGCGCGCCAGCCGCTTCCTCACCGGCTTGCCCATCAGTCGGCTCGCGGTCGCCTCGAGCATCCTCTTCCAGGCAGTCGCGGCCGCGCTGCTGACTCTCATAACCAGCGAGCAAGGCGCAACAAGGCGCGAGGCGCTCGCCTGGGTGACGTTGTTCATCGTCAGCCCCCCAGTTGTCGCCGACATCATGGGTTACTACAGCTCCTTGTTCTGCGTTTTGTTCTTCCTCTCGATTTACATGGCTCAACGGGGGCGGCTGTGGCTCGCCGCTCTCGCGGTTGGCCTCGCCGGTGCCGCGAACCCGCTCGGTGTCGCGTTTGCCGCCGGATTCACGACTTGGGCGCTAGTTGGCCTTGTGGCAACGCGGTCAGTCACATGGCGATCCTTGGCGCGCGTCGGAGGTCAGGCCCTCGTCTCGGTGTGCGGAGTGATCGGGTACGCGCTCTACCTGCTCGTCGCCTTCCGGGATCCCCTTGCCTTCTACCAGGCCACGAAGGGCTGGTCAGTCCCCTTGCCGCTCGTAACAGTGCTGGGCCGGATCGTGACCTTCGAGCCCGTGCGAGGCTCGGTGACGCGCTGGGCCGCATCACCATACGGGTCGGCGGTCAACTTCCTTCTCGACGCCTTAGTCGCGCTTGCCGTGGTGGCTCTAATCATCGCGCTCGTCGCTTTGGGCGACGCCGTCAGGAACCTAGGTTTCTGGCTCGTCGTCTTCGCGTTCCTTCTCCTCCAGGCTTTGTCAGCCCGATGGGGCTCCGAGATTGGCGCGATGCGCATCCTGCTACCGGTGGTCTTCGGGGCCGGTGCCCTCGGCCCTCTGCGCCGCGTGCTTACGAGACCAGTAGTCTTCACAGTGCTGCTGATCGTCCTCATGGCCACCACGGCGTTCTTGCTCCAGCACCTTGCGACCGGGCAATGGCTCGACTGAGCCAGCCTCCAGCTTCGCCGGAGCGCCGTGGCGGGCGGAGAAGACCCCGTCCCAGGCACCTCGTCGCCGCCAGTCTCGGCGCCTGGGTGCTTCTGGCGAGCCTCGTGCCGCTTTCCGGCACCCTCGGAGCGGCCCTCAGGACCGGGACCGCGGTGCGACGGCTGCACGGCGAGGCTGTAGTCCTGGGCGTCGGTTGGACGGGCAAGATCGAACACGTCCCAGACGCGGACGTTTCCACGGGGCCGCGGGCATGGGAGCTCTCGCTCGGCCCGACAGCGACGATCCGACTCCGGCCTGACCGGCAGGCTGTCTCACTCGAGTTAGCCCCAGTGGGTTGTCGGTCCGAGCGCCTAGCTCTCGGGGCCCCTGGTGCCCGACCAGGGCAGAGTCTGCAACTACGTATCGGTTTCCACTGGTACACGATCGGCCTTGCCTTCGTGCACGACGCCCGTCGGCTCACTCTCTCGGCCCGCTGCGCTGTCCCCACGACGCCGCTCCCCACAGGCACAGCCAGGCCGCTCGCCGTCGCCATCGCAGGTCTCGCGTGGACCGATGGCCCCTAATTCAGCTCTGAGACCACTCGCACGACAGTTGCGGCCCGTGGCAGCTCTGCTACCCTCGGACCGACGGCCTCGGTCGTCACGCTGCCAGAAGGGGAAGTCCGGTGAAAGTCCGGCGCTGGCCCGCAACCGTAGGCGAGACGAGTCCTCGCAAGCCGGGAAACCTGCTGGCAGTGAGTCCTAACAACCGTCGAGGAACACGGCGACTGGGAACCGGCACGGCAGCACTCGCTCCGCTTCCGGGATCCAGTATCCGGGAGAGGACCTTCATGCCGTCGTCTGCCAGTCGGACCGCTCGAACCTGCCTTGTTGTCACCTTGGTGTGCCTCGGAGCCCTATTCCCTCTCGGCGCGGCCTCGGGCACCGCCCGGGGATCCTCTGTCCTCGCCGGACCTCGCAGCACCCAAGCCCAGGTCGCAAACGCTACCGTGGCCGCCGCGGGGGCGGGCTGGATCGCTCGCGACCTCCGTTCCAGCGGAGCGCTCATCGACGCCGAGTCGCTCCAGCCCAGTGCGGGAGACACGGCCAACGCGATCTTGGCCCTTGTCGCCGCCGGGTACGGCGCCAACCAGGTCAGGACGGCGACGACCTGGCTCGAACACAACTATGCGTCATATGTATCCTCCAACGGCACCGACAGCGCGGGCAGGCTCGCCCTGGTGATACTCGCCGGCGCCGCGGCCGGCGCAAGACCCAGCCAGTTCGGCGGAACGGCCGCGTCGGACAATCTCGTCGCGCGACTCGAAGCGACCGAGCAGATGACTGGGGCGTCCGCCGGAGCCTTCGGCACCGGGCTCGCTGTGAACGCGTTCTATCAGTCGCTAGCCCTCCTCGCGCTTGCCGCGGTGAAGAAGCTCGGGAAGGGGACCAAGCTCGGCGAGACCTTCCTGGCGCAGCTGCAGTGCACCGACGGGGGTTGGGAGTACAGCCGGGCGGACGCCACCACCGCGTGCGTGACGCCGAACCCGAAAAACGTCGCCAGCCCCGACACGAACACCACAGCAGTGGCCGACCAGGCCATCGTGGCAACAGGGGGCCACTTCACGCACAACCCTGTCACCTTCTTCGCCGACTCACAGGAGACCAACGGCTCCTTCGGTGTCTACGGTGTCTCGGGCGAGGGCCAAACCGGCGACCCTGACTCGACCGGTTATGTGATCCAGGCGTTGATCGCGCTGCGCGCCCTCAACGACAAGATCTTCGTGCGCGGCGGAACCACACCCGAAGAGGCCTTGGCGCGGTTCCAGTACGGGTGCAAAGCCCCGGTCAGCGAACGTGGCGAGTTTGCCTACTACGGCAAGCCGAGCCAATTGGCCACATTGCAGGCAGTGCCTGCTGCCGCCGGAGTCGCGTTACCTGTCACTTCTCGCAAGCTGTCGGTCGCTGAGCCACGGCTCAGCTGTGCGTCCTGAGCCCGGGCAGGCCGCGGCCGTCGCATTAGTCTCAGCCGCGTTCTTGGTGGCGACGCTCGCAGCGACAGTCATACGGGCCGGGCCGCCCGCAGCAGCGAGCACGGCCCACGCACCATCGCAGGCCTGGCAGAGCTGTGTCGCGCCTCGCCACCTCTCCGAGACTCAGATCGTCGTCCCAGTTGTCGTCGACTTCGGTGGCCCAGCCGCCAAGGTCCTCGTCACCTGCGTCGTGGCAAGCACCGGAGAGACAGGTGCCCAGGTCCTCGAGGCCCAGGCACACCTGGTCGGATACCCGACTCCGCGTTATGCGACCTCTGGTTTGCTCTGTGCGATCGATGGCTACCCGAGGACTGGGTGCGGGTCAGAGCTGGGTGCGCATTACGCGTACTGGGCCTACTGGCACGCTGGGAGGCGCTGGCAGTACGCGAACGACGGCCCCGGGGAGTGGACGGTCTCCAAGGGCGACGTGGAGGGATGGCGCTTCGAGCCCGATGGAAGCGCCTCGCCCGCTGACCCGCCTCCCCGGGCCTTTTCGACCGCGGCCGCGCTCGAGGCGACCGTCAGGGCTCGGCCTTCGACAGGCGGCGCGACAACATTGGGATCATCCGCGAGTACCCCGAGCGGGGACGCAGCCGGCCCGATCCACCAGGTGGCGCGTTCCGGCGGCGCAACAACACCCCTCTTTGGAGCCTGTGTCGCCCTCATCGTCCTCATTGGCGCCGCGACGTTGCTGCGCGCACGGCGCGCGAGTGGTCGAGCCATATAGATGCTCCGCACCCGCGCGCAGCCGCTGCACCCGGTCGCCTGGTGGTGCTGGGCGGGGGCGCTCGCGGTCACGGCCAGCCGGACGACGAACTTGCTCGTTCTCAGCCTTATCCTGGCCGTCGTCGCGTGGGTCGTGACAACGAGACGGGCCGACAGCCCATGGGCTCGGTCGTTCAGCGCCCTGTTGCGTCTCGGAGCGTTCGTGATCCTTGTCCGTCTCGTCGTCCAGGTCTTCTTTGGCGACCGCGTTCCGGGCGACACCTGGTTCACCCTCCCCTCGATCGCACTTCCCCATTGGGCTGCCGGCGTGGCCATCGGCGGACCGGTGACGGCCCAAGCTGTCCTTGGGGCGCTCTGCGAGGGACTGCAGATTGCCGTGATCCTGGCATGCTTCGGTGCCGCCAACTCCCTCGCGAGCTCGTTCCGGCTCCTGCGCTGCGTACCGGCCGGGCTGTACGAGGTTGCCGTAGCGGTGACAGTGGCAGTCTCGTTCACGCCCCAGGTCGTGCTCTCGATCGCACGGGTCAAGGACGCGCGTCGCCTGCGGGGTCGGCCCACGACCGGGTTAAAGGGATGGCGGGGTTTGGCCGTCCCGGTCCTCGACGGCGCCCTCGAGCGCTCCGTGGCACTCGCGGCTTCCATGGACGCCCGCGGTTTTGGGCGCCGGTCGATCTCCCCGAGGCGTCGGCGGTTGACCGCCGCGGCCACCCTTGGGGGACTGATCGGTCTCGGTATCGGCATGTTCGACGTGCTCGACTCGAGCTCCGCGTCGGGCATCGGACTCGCGGTCATCGGGCTCGGCGGCGCCCTCGTGGTCGGCGGGATGGCCGTCGCCTCCCACGGTTCGCGTAGCCGCTACCGGCCAGACCGTTGGCTCTCTGTCGAGTGGCTCGTGGTTGCTTCAGGGCTGGCGGCGATCGCGGGAGTCGTCGCTGCCGGCTGGAGCGATCCCGCCTCGCTCGTGCAGCCGCTCTACCCCCTCACTCTGCCCACGGTCCCTCTCAGCGCGCTGGCGGGCATAGTCCTCGCCGCCTTGCCGTCGGCTGTCGCTCCTAGCTTGGTGCCGGCACGACCCCGCCTGCGGGAGGCAGTGGCGTGATCACCTTCGACCGCGTCACGGTCACCTACCCAGGCGCTTCGGCGCCGACGCTCGAGAACGTGAGCCTGGAGATCGAAGAGGGGCACTTCGCTCTCGTCATCGGCGCCACGGGAGCGGGGAAGTCAACCTTGCTCCGCTGCGTGAACGGCCTGGTGCCCCACTTCTCCGGTGGGCTCCTCAACGGCAGCGTCACCGTCGACGGTAGAAGCACCGAAAACTACAGGCCGCGCGACCTTGCCGACGCGGTCGGCTATGTAGGACAGGACGCCGATGCGAGCTTCGTCGCCGACACCGTCGAGGACGAGCTCGCGTACGCCATGGAGAACTTAGGGGTGGAAGCCGCGACGATGCGCCGGCGTGTCGAGGACGTGTTGGACGCCTTGAACCTGCATGCCCTGCGCCAGCGGGCGATCACGACCCTGTCTGGTGGCCAGCGCCAGCGCGTCGCCATCGGCGCCGCTTTCACAGCCGCACCGCGGGCCCTCGTGCTCGACGAGCCGACGTCCTCGCTCGACCCCGTCTCGGCAGAGGAGGTCCTCGCGTCCCTGGCGCGTCTCGTCCACGACCAGGGCACGACGATCCTCGTCGCCGAGCACCGTCTTGAGCGCATCGCCCAGTTCGCAGACGTCGTGGTCGAGCTCGGCACCGGCGCAGGTGAGCTTCGAAGCGGCCCGCCTGCTGTGGTCTTTGCCACTGCCGCCCTTGCGCCACCGGTCGTCCGGCTGGCCCGCCTGGCAGGGTGGTTCCCTGTCCCTCTCTCGGTCCGCGATGCGCGGCGCCACGCCCCAGAACTCAGGCGGCGCCTAGAGCCGAGATGGCATCCGGCAGCAATCGCCGAGCCCGGAGAGCGCGTCGCGCGTGTAAAGGGCCTCACCGCTGCTTACGGTCCGATCCCGGCGCTTGCGGACGTAAGCCTCGACCTTCGCGAAGGCGAAGTAGTCGCGCTCATGGGAAGGAACGGAGCCGGCAAGTCGACGCTTCTGCACCACCTCGTCGGCCTTCGCCGGCCCCAGCACGG
Source organism: Acidimicrobiales bacterium (assembly GCA_049523315.1). Classification (GTDB taxonomy): domain Bacteria; phylum Actinomycetota; class Acidimicrobiia; order Acidimicrobiales; family Bog-793; genus Fen-455. Next base: position 76,681 of record JBEKMZ010000003.1, read on the forward strand.
CTCGGTGGACGTCCTCGGACGGGCGCCCGCCGCCATCAGCCCCGCTGAAGCGATCCGGCTCGTGGGCCTCGTTCCCCAAGACCCCGGGGCTCTCCTATGCGCCGAGAGCGTGACGGCCGAGTGCGCAGACGCCGACAGGGACGCACGGCTTGACACGGGGACGACTCGGGCCGTGCTCGAGTCGCTCGTGGAGGACATTCCCCCCAGCGCGCATCCGAAGGACCTCTCCGAAGGCCAACGCCTCGCCCTCGCACTTGCGATCGTCTTGGCGCCCGAGCCCCCGCTGCTCCTTTTGGACGAGCCGACTCGTGGTCTTGACTACACCGCGAAGGAGCGGCTGTCGCGCCATCTTCGCGAGCTCGCGGCGCGTGGCCGCTGCGTCGTGGTCGCGACTCACGACGTTGAGCTCGTCGCCGAGGTCGCTGACCGCGTTGTCGTGCTGGCCGACGGCGAGGTGATCACCGACGGTCCTGCCCGGTCAGTCGTCTGCCATTCGGCCGGTCTCGCTTCCCAGGTCTCCCGCATCCTCGCCCCGGCGGAGTGGTTGACAGTCGAGGAGGTCGAGGCCGCGTTCGGCGCGACTGCATCGAGAACCGAGTCGGCCCGGTGAGCTCGCGACACTCCCCCCGTCCCATTGGCCTCGACAGGTTCGGGGCGACCGCGATCGCGATCGCATCTGTGCTCGGTGCGGTCTCGTTCCTGTGGCCGCTCTTCGTCCCATCACACGCTTCGGTCAACCAAGCTCACGCCGGTGATGCCCCGTGGATTGTGGCCGTCCTCCTCCCGCTCCTGCTCCTCGCCATTCTGGGCGAGTTCAGCTCCGGTGGAATGGACGCGAAGGGTGTCGCGATGCTCGGTGTGCTCGGAGCCTGTGGTGCCGCCCTCCGACTCCCCTCGGGCGGTGCGGCCGGCTTCGAGCCGGTCTTCTTCTTGCTGTTCCCGGCGGGCTACATCTTCGGACGCCACTTCGGGTTCTTGTTGGGAGCGCTCACGCTTTTCGCCTCGGCTCTCGTCACCGGCGGCGTAGGGCCGTGGTTGCCTTTCCAGATGATGGCCGCAGCCTGGATCGGATTCGGGGCAGGGTGCCTTCCCCACTTGCGAGGCCGTCGCGAGCTCGCCGTCCTCGCCACGTACGCGGCGGTCGCCTGCCTTGTCTACGGCTTGTTGATGGACCTGTGGTTCTGGCCCTTCGGCACCGGCACCTCCTCCACCCTCTCCTTTCAGCCCGGGGCCGGGGTGGCACACAACCTCGTCCGTTTCCTCCTGTTCCACGCCTCGAGCTCGCTCGGATTCGACATACCCCGCGCGGTTCTGAATGCCGGGCTCATCGTGGTCGCCGGTCGCCCTGTGCTCGCCGCCCTTCGGCGGGCCAGCCACCGCGCCGCCTTTGGCGCCCCGGTCGAGGTCCGCCCTCACCAGCTCGACGTTCCCGCAAGCTCGTAGGGGGCCTCTCGCCCCAGGCTGGTGCATGCTTTGGCCGAGACGGCACCAGCACCGCTGTGATCAGGACACGGGCACTCCGGCAGACGGGTCGTCCTCGATTCTGTGTTTCACGCTGACCATGAACCCCGGGCCCTCGGAGGTCTCGACCGACGTGCAGGTGATCTCGTCCGGGCTCATCTCCTCGAGATCGAAGCCCAGGGCGTTCGCGAGCTCCGCCAGCTCGGCGTAAGCGCTCGCGTAGTCCTCCGGTCGCCGCCCGGCGCGGACCACCTGTGCGAACCATTCCTTCCCGACGGGCACGAGGTCCGACACCGATCGCCGTCTCGGTATCCGACCGATTCCGCCCACGGGCCAGGACGCCGAGGACTCTTGAGCCTGGTATCGAGGGAGAAGCGTGAGCACCTCGGCGCGCACGCTGGGAAGGTCGGCACCGAGCCCGACAAGCACCTGGGCAGCGACACCTTGTCCCTCGCGGACAAGCCCGAGCAGGATGTGCTCGGTGCCTATGTAGTTGTGACCAAGCTGGAGGGCCTCTCGAAGGGCCAGCTCGAGCACCTTTTTTGCGCGGGGAGTGAACGGAGGCGACCCAGTAGGCTCCGTCTCCGCCGGGCCGATGTGCTCTTCGACGGCGTTGCGGACGGCCTCGAGCGAGATATCGAGCTCTTCTAGCGCCTTGGCCGCGATTCCGTCCCCCTCGTGGATCAGCCCGAGCAAGATGTGCTCAGTCCCGATGAAGCCGTGATTGAGGAGGCGGGCCTCCTCCTGGGCTAGGACGAGCACCCTTCTCGCCCGGTCGGTGAACCGCTCGAACATCTAGGTCTCGGTAGGAATCTGATCGCTTGTCGTAGCGGGGACAGATCCGTTGCCGACTGGCACCTCGAACAGCTTTGTCGAGGTCTGGGGGACACCCCCCTTTACCGCCTCGTAGATCGAGTACCCCTGAGTGACGAGATTCGTGATGAGATCAGTCACGCCTTCTGTGCCGTTGACGAGGACTATGTTCGCCCCGGCGAGCCCCTTGGCTGCCGCCTCGACCAGCGCCGGCAGCTGCTCGACGATCCTGTTGGCCGCGATGAGGCTCTGGTTGCCCCCGGCGAGGGCCTCGGCTCTCGCCTTTATGGCGTCCCGATCGGCTTCGGCCAGGCGGATGGTGCGGTAGGCATCGGCGTCGGCAGGCTTCTCGACCTCCGCGATGAGGTCCTTCTCACGCTTTTCCGCCTGCAGAGCGGCGAGCCTCGTCTGCTCCTCGGTCACTTGCTGGCTCGCCTTGGCCTGTGCGAGCGGGCCCGCCTGGCTCGCTGCTGCCTGAGCCTGTTCGATCTCTGCCCGGTAACCCGCCTGCTTGATCTCGGCCTCGCGTACGAAGCCCGCCTTCAGGGCGTTCGCCTCCTGCTCTTTTTCCGTGGCGGCCTGGTCGGCTTGTGCGGCGGCAATCCGAGCGTCGCGAGCCACGGCCGCCGCGTGCGGAGCCGCAAGGTTCTCGATGTAGCCGGTGGAGTCTTTTATCTCTTGTATCTGGAAGGCGTCGATGACAAGGCCGAGCTTTTCCATCTCATCGGTCGAGGCGGCCTTGACCTCTTGCGCAACCCGGTTGCGGTCGCCGATTATCTCCTCGACGGTGAGACCGCCAACGATGGAGCGCAAGTGGCCCGCGAGCACCTGGGCGGTGAGTCGTTCCATCCCCTCCTGCTGGTCGAGGAAGCGGCGCGCGGCGTTGGCGATCGATGAGTTGTCGTCTCCGACCTTGAACACAGCCACCGCCTCGACGGTGAGGGGAATTCGCAACTTCGTTACGCAGGTCTCCGAGATTAGGGCCTCTCTCAGATCGAGGGAGAGCCATCGAGCCTTGTTCTTCCAGGGCAGTACGAACGAGCCCTTGCCCGTCACTATGCGGAACTGGCCACCGTCGGTGCCGTGCCTGGACCCGGAGACAACCATTGCCTCGTTCGGCGATGGGATCTTGTAAAAGAACATCCGCCCTCTTTCTCTCGGCAGATCAACAGCTGGTCACGAGCAGCGTTCGCGATGACAGCTGCTCCACGACGACGATCCGCGTGTTCACCGCGAGCGGTTCTTCGCTTTCAGTGTACGCCGTGTAAGCCTCAGATCCCCCGCGGATTTGGATGATCACCTCACCAGGAACGCCGCTAGAAATAGGCACGGAGACGCGGCCCAACTTGCCGACAGCTTCCTCGCCCGGCCCAACGGAGTCAAAGTCCATCTGCTCGAGCGCTCCTCTTCATGACCCGGTGCCCACATGCGATGGCGCCGATCACCCGGGAACCGGGACGTTGCCGGTCGCGATCGCCAGGCTAAGCGTACTTGTCGGTTCGCGCTCACTCTCTCTGGCTGGGCTACACGGGCAGCGACTACTCCCGCTACCTGCCGGCCGATGCGGACCAGCGAGGTGTGTTCTGGTGGCCCTCGCTCGGCGGCATGATCCCCGCCGTCCTGCTCGAGATCCTGGGGGGCCGCGATCGCGTCGATCGTCTCAACCGCAAGTGACCCGATCGCAGGGCTGCCGAAGGCGCTGCCGGGATGGGTCGTGACGCCCTATCTTTTCGTCGCGATCATCACCCTGTTCGCCGTTAACACGGTCGATCTGTATTCCTCCGGGCTCACCCTGCAGGCGATCGGGCTCAAGCTGAAGCGCTGGCAGTGCGTCATTGTCGACATGGTCATCGCCACGGTCGTCGGCGCGATCACGATCTTCAACTCGGACTTCAACCGCCTCTACTCGGAATTCTTGAGCCTGCTCATCGTCTGGCTCTCGCCCTGGCTCGCGATCTACGTCGTCGATTGGCTGCTGCGAAAGTGACGCTGCGACGCCGACGCCCTGTTGCAGGACCACGGGGGCAGATACTGGCGCAGCAACGGCTTCAACATCCCGGCGTGGTCGCCCAGCTCGCAGGAATGGCCGCCTCGTGCCTTTGGATCGACTCGACGGCCTTCGTAGGCCCGCTCTCCAGTCGCACTTCGGGATCCGACTTCAGTTTCTTCACTGGACTTCTCGTGGGGGGACTCGTCTACTGGTTGCTGGGACGCGGGGCGGTCCGGGCCGAGGTCGCGGAGACTCCGAGCGCGATCGAGGACAAGCTCGCAGCTATGCCGGGATCCTGAAACACCCCAGGGCCTCAGGGCGCCAGGGTCCGGACAGCCTCCACATCGCTCGCGATCTGCCTCACGAGCTCGTCCTCGGATCCATAGACCCGCTGCCCGCGCAACAGCTCGCCGATCTCGAGCCGTATCTTCTCGCCGTAGATGTCGCGGTCAAAGTCGAGCAGATGGGCCTCGGCGAGGCGCTCCCCCTCCTCGTAGTAGGTCGGCCGGCGGCCCACTGAGATCGCGGACGCGTGCCGGGAGCCGTCCTCGAGCTCGACCACGCCGGCATAGACCCCGTCGGCAAGCTCCACTTCCGGGCCGATCCTGACATTCGCAGTGGGAAAGCCGAGCTTGCGGCCACGGCGATCTCCCATCACGACGATTCCTTCCACCGAGAAATCCACAGCCCCAAGCTATGGCCTGTCCGACGTGCTGGGCTTGATCACACGCGAGGGACCTCATCCGGTACATACTCTCCCCGTGACTTTTGTGACTGGTTCGAAGTTTCGTGCCAGGGCCGTGGACCATCTTGCCCTGGCAATCGGCACGACCAAGGGGCTCTTTTTCGTCAGCGATGGCACCATCGACGGTCCCGTCCTAACCGGCGACCCGGTCGGCGCATTTGCGCAGCTCGACGAGCGTTTCCTGGCGGCCGTAACCCGGTCGGGCCGCGTAAAGCTGCTGGTGAGCGACAACGGGGGCCTCAGTTGGCAAGAGCCGAGCGCGAAAGGACTGGCGCTGCCCGAGGGGAGCGGTCCAGGTCTCGAACAGCTCTGGCAGCTCCACGTCGATCGTAGACCGACCGCGACCGGGACGATCTGGGCCGGCGCGGAGCCAGCCGCGCTGTTTCGCTCCAAGGACGGCGGGGAGAGCTTCGAGCTCGTCCGCGGCCTGTTCGAGCATCCTGACCGTGCGAGCTGGCGGTCCGGCCCGTGCGGGCTCGGGCTGCACACCGTCGTGACCCACCCCGAGCGCCCGAACCGTCTCGTCGTGGCCATCTCCTCCGGTGGCATCTACCGCTCAGACGACGGCGGAGAGAGCTGGGTGGCGTGCAACAACGGGATGGACGCCCAGGCGACGCCCGGATCATCCGAAGCCAGCCGATGTGTTCACAAGCTTGCCGTGGACGCCGGCGATCCCGACTTTGTCTGGGCGCAGACGCACGCTGGGATCTACCGGACAGAAGACGCCGGCGACCACTGGGCGACCACGGGGCACACCGGCGAGCCGAATGGGTTGCCCTCGGACTTCGGCTTCCCGGTCGTGTCGCACCCCGAAGAGCCGTCCACGGCCTTCGTGCTACCCCTCGAGTCGGCGGTCTACCGCTGCACGGCAGGAGGCCGATGTCGCGTCTTCAGAACGACCGATGGCGGGAGGCGCTGGGAGGCGCTCGCGGAGGGCCTTCCGGGCCCCGACGCGCACATGACGGTGCTCCGCGATGCGTTCGCCATCGCCTCGGAGCCGCCCTACCCGCTCGCGTTCGGTTCCAAGTCCGGCCACGTCTTCGCCTCACTCGACAGCGGTGACTCGTGGCGCCTGGTCGCTTCATACCTCCCCCCCATCTTGTGCGTGCGCGTCCTCGTCTGAGTCCCGTGCCACGCTCACCGCATCGCCCGGAGCAATCGCCAACGGAGGCACCAGATGGATGACAAAGAGCTGCACACGCGTATCGCGAAGCTCGTCGCCGAAGAGCGTGAGCTCGAGGAGGGCCATATAGGAACTCGCGCCACTCCGGAGCAAGAGCATCGCCTGCGAGAGGTCCAGATCGCTCTTGATCAGGCCTGGGACCTCCTACGGCAAAGGCGCGCACGCAGGGAGTTCGATCAGGACGCGTCGACGACGAGCGCCCGCGCCCCAGAGGTCGTGGAGGGCTACGAGCAATAGTCCCGTGAGGCTGAGATCCACTTCAAAGCCACAATGCTCCTCGGCGCGCCTCCACAACGATGACATTGCAGTGACGACGTCCTCGGCAGATTCCGGTCGCGCGGCGCCCGCTCGCAGGTTCGACCTGTGGGACAGTCCGTCGGTTCGACAGCGTCGGGCCTGCCCGCTTTGCCAGCTTCGCCGTCCTCGTCTACGGCCTGCTCGCGATGCTCGCCTACCTGCCAGCCTGGCCGGGCGACCGCACAAACTCCGCAGATTCGCCGGTACATACGCCGGCACGGGCTCGGGACCGTCGTCGTGGATGGGGCGTGGCCGCAGTCCGCGATCGTGGTATCGGTGATGCAACGAGCTCTCGGGATCCGGTCTCCGGTGGCGGAGTTGATCTCTGCTTCGACGCCCGGACAAGGGCTGCATCCCCGTAGGTGAGTAGGGCGGATGCCCCGGAAAGGGGGCTTCGCCAACTAGAGTGCCGTCGTGATGCAGTCATGAACCTCAGCGAAGCCGAGGCTCACGCCCAGCTCGGTCTTCCCGTCCCGAAGGGGACTCCGAAGCGTTCCCTGAAGCGCTTGGTCTCCAGGCTCAGCTGGTTCTTCCTCCGCCATCAGGTTGCCTACAACGTCGATGTTCTAAAGGCGCTCAATAGCGAACTGGGGCCGGCGGGCCTCATGGCTCGCCTCGACGCGCAAGAAGCGCGCTTGAACACGCAAACCCAGGTGCTTGACACTCTGGGTCGTGACCTTTGGGCGGCGATATCGGCCCAGACGGACCAGATCGACTCCCAAGGCGCCGACATCTGGTCGGCCGTAGCCGATATCTGGTCGGCCATGGCCGCCCGTAGCACGGCGCATTCGAAGGAACTCGAGAATTTCGAGAGTTTCAATCGTGATCTCTGGGCTGCCATCGCCGCGCAGTCCAGCCGGCACGACGAGCTGAGCCGTGACCTCTGGGCGGCCATTACGAAACAGACTGACCAGATCGACACGCTGGCCCATGACCTGTGGGAGGCAGTCCACCAGGTGTGGAAATCCATCAGTGACGCTCGCGAGGAGCTCGAGGAGGCACAGGCGGCGCTCCAGATTCACGTTGATCTCATGCAGCGCCAAGCCTTCGCGCGCCATCACGAGGGGATCGGTTCGCTGCGGTCCGAGCTCGTGGAGATGAACCTTCAGTTCGGGGAGATCCACAAGAGGATCGAAGCCGCTGCTTCCAAGATGAACGAGCAGCTAGCGGCGCTCCGCAAGGAGATCGAAGCGGCTGCCACCGAATCACGTCGCCGGCAAGGCACAGTGGACGTCCTTCTCCACGAGGTCAGGCGATCGCTACCGGAACCGCTATCGGCAGAAGCCATCGAGGGTCTCCCGTCACCGATGGACGCCTTGTACGCCGACTTCCAAGAGGTGTTCCGCGGGCCGTCGTACTCAGTGGCCAGATCTGTCCAGGATTACCTGCCTGACATCCTCGCCCTGCAACGCCACGGGCCCGTGGTCGACCTCGGCTCGGGGCGCGGCGAATGGCTCGAGGTACTTCGCGGCGCCGACGTTGACGCATACGGCGTCGACCTGAGCAGGGACTTCGTGGAACAGTGCCAGGGCCGCGGACTCAAAGTGCTGCTTGGCGATGCCTGCGAGCACCTCAAAGCAGTCCCGGAGCGATCGCTGGCTGCCGTGACTGCCTTCCACTTAGTCGAGCACCTTTCGGTGGATTGTCTCGTGGAGATGATCGACCTGTCGGTTCGCGCCCTCCAGCCCGGAGGTGTCCTGATCCTCGAGACGCCGAACCCGGAGAACCTCACTGTCGGCGCCTCGAGCTTCTATCTCGACCCCAGCCATGTCCGCCCGCTTCCTCCGGACCTGCTGGCCTTTCTTGTCGAGGCGCGGGGCCTGGCCGAGGTCGAGACACGGTTCCTCCATCCCAGCGCGGACAACAAGCTGCGGGCTCCGACGGCCACAGCGGCATGGTCGGCGGACGTCGCGCCCCTCGTGGAGGCTGTCGGCGCACGGCTCTACGGGCCCTTGGACTACGCGATCATCGGGCGCAGAATTTAGGTGTCGCACAACGGCGCCTTGCGTATCGCCTGGTGGAGCCCGCTCCCCCCTCAAAAGAGCGGCATAGCCGACTACAGCTTCGACTTGTTGAGCGCGCTCGCGCCGAAGATGGTCCTCACTGCAGTTGTTCGCGACGACGTCGTCGGTCTTGTTCGCGCGCCCAAGGCAGTGGAGGTCGTCGGGGCTACCGAGTACCTCACGGGCTTGGTGGGCAAATGCGACCTCGAGGTCTACCAGATGGGCAACCACCTCGGATTCCATGGCTACATGCATCGTGCGGCGCTCTCGTCACCAGGTCTGCTCGTGCTGCACGACTTGTCCCTGTTCGACTTCTACGCCGTCGCGTGCGGGAGCGTGAACAGCGCAGTCCTGCTCGAAGAAGTCGCGATCGACTCGACGTCTCTCGGAGCCATCCCCACACTGCTCGTTGACGGCCGAAGGGTCGCCGACGAGCTCGCCATGCCCTTGTCGCGCCGTTTGATCGAGGCCAGCGTCGTGACCATGGTGCACAGCGCGACAATGCGCGACCAGCTAGCGCAGCAATACCCGGCGAAGCCCATTCGCCAGCTGAATCAACCGGTGAGAATCCTCCAAACGCCCGAAGCTCAGAGAAACGAGCCGCGGGAGGTCATCTTCGGCATCTTCGGCAGTCTCGAGCGCCACAAGCGCGTCCCAGTTGCCGTGAAGGCGTTCGCTCGAGTGAACCGCTCGTACCCCAACCGCGCTCGGCTCGTGATCGCCGGTCGCGCAGACAACCCGAGCGTGGAACGCGAGGTTCTCGAGATCATTCGATCCTCGGGCATGCTCGATGCGGTCGAGGTGCTGACAGACCTAAGACTTGATGACCTCGAGGCGGAAATCGCTCGCTGCGACGTCGCCATCTGCCTGCGCTGGCCAACGGCCGGAGAGGTGAGTGCGGTGCTTATGCGGGCGCTCGGTGCCGGCAAGGCCGTGATCGTCACTGACGTCCCCCAGTACAAGGATCTCGACCCGACTTTCGCCTGGAAAGTCCCCATCGAACCCTCTCAGGAGACGAACGAGCTCGAGCGGTTGATGACGCTCGTTGTTGAGCAACCCGACCTCGCCCGCAAGGCAGGCGATGCCGCTTTGCGCTTCGTTAAGGCAGAAGCGACCGTGTCGGGCGTCGCGCAACGCTACCGCGAGGTGATCGAGGAATGCCTCGCCCTCGCCGGCGCTGCAGCCAAGCGCCTTCGCCCTGGCGCTGACGGTCGAATCGATGTCCCCGGAGTCAACGTCCTGGCCGACTGGCAGGCCACGACGGGTCTAGCCGAGGCAGCTCGGCGATCGGTGGGTGCCCTCATCGAGGCTGGAGTCTCGGTCGCCGCTCACGAAGTGAAGGAGAAATACGCTCCCCACGAAAGCGAGCGTATTCCCTCCTGGGTCGAGGATCTTCCGATCGGCCGCCCGCACGACATCGAGATCTGCTATCTCAACGTGAACGAGCTCAACACAATCACCGATGCCGAACTGCGCCCGCCCAGGGCCGACAACTACCTGATCGGCCACTGGTTCTGGGAGCTTCCTTCCCTGGCAAGGGGATTCATCAAGGAAATAGAGCGGATTGACGAGATCTGGGTCGGGAGCCGCTTCACCCAAGAAGCGCTCATGGGCCACACTGACAAACCAGTGCACGTCATGCCCTGTGTCGTCAACGCTCACCCATTGATTGGTGCGACTCGCGCAGACTTTGATCTGCCGGAGAAGGCGTGCGTCTTCCTCTTCCACTTCGACGCTGCCTCGACACTTGCCCGCAAAAACCCCTGGGCAGTGATCCAGGCGTTCCGAAAAGCCTTTCCGCCCGGTGAACGCCAAGCATCGGCCCACCTAGTGCTCAAGACGATCAACTTATCAAGTTGCCCGCCGGTCGCAGGCGAACGCCTCTTGCGCGAGATGCAAGAGGCCGGCGGGACCCTCCTCGACACCGAGCTGTCCGGCGCTGCCATGGCCTCTTTGATCGCCTGCTCCGATGTCTATGTGTCGCTCCATCGTTCCGAGGGCTTCGGGCTCGGCATCGCTGAGGCGATGTTGGCCGGGCGACCCGCGATTGCCACTGCCTATTCCGGCAACTTGGACTTCATGAGCCATCAGAACAGCTGTTTAGTTGGCTACAGACTCTGTCCGGTCACCCGTGCTGAGACCCAGTACAACCCCGGAATGGAATTCGTGTACGAGGAAGGCCAGCTCTGGGCCGATGCCCACGTATCCCAAGCTGCGCGCTGGATGCGGTTCCTATACGAGAATCCCTCGGAACGGAAGCGAATTGGGGCCGCCGGCGCAAGCACGATCGCGACCTACTACAGCTCCGGCGCCGCGGGGGCCGTTGCCAAGGCACGGCTGATGCAGATCAGCCAAGCGCGTATCTTCAAGCGGGGCCGAGAGATTCGACCGTAACTCGTGGTAGGTGAACCTCGACCTCTTTGCTGCGCCCGTTTGTGTTCCCTCGTCTTTCGGCTTTGCGCCACACAACGTAGTGTCTTGCCGTTCCACTACCGGTTGGGATATTGACCCATGATGCCTCCTTCGAAGACCCTGTGAAGCGTCGAGGTCTAACGTGCCAGGAAAGCCACCAGCGCGGGACGCACCATCGCCAAGAAGCGCAAGCCATCTGCGGGCGGTCGCAGCAAGGGCAGACGGTAGTAAGCCTTTCTCGGCTCAAGGTCCCCTCGTTCGACACCCCTCCGCGACATTGGTAAGACTCGAGGCTCAGTGGCTGACCCTCCACGATCCCACTCATCTCCAAGCCGAAGGCATTCGGCGATGAGTGTCAGGGCCTTATTCTCCGATCCTGATCCTGCGGGCGGCCGCTTGACTGGGGCGATTCGCCGTGTAGCCCTCGCCTGGACCTCGCCGGTGTCGGTCCTCCTCAGTGCGGCCATGTGGTTTCTCGATAGCAGAGACCTGATAGCGCGATATCGCACGACTGCGCAGGTTCCTCCGCTTGGCTTCGACCTTAGGTTCTCATGGCAGGCGGCGAAAGCCTTCCTCGGCGGTGGCCACCCCTACACTGACCCGAACTTCAACTACCCACCAAGTAACCTACTTTTCTCCTGGCCGCTTGGCCTGTTCCGTTTTGGGTCGCTGCTTCGCCCGATTCTTGTGGCAGCAATCATCCTCATGGTCTTGTCAGTCATGATGTCGGCCGCTGCCGTGGGACGGCGCTGGTGGGGTCTCTCGGCAGCGATAGCTGTGTGGCTGCTCAACGGAGGCCTGCCGTTCCCGCAGGTGCTCATCCTGTTGAATGCGTCGATCCTTATGGCGTTCGCCCTAGCGCTGTTCTTCCTGCTCGTGTCGCGAGACCACTGGGTGAGTGGCGCCGTCGTCCTCGGAATCAGCTTGTGCATTAAACCCCTTTTGCTTCCGGTGCTCGTCGTCTTCCTATTAGCCCGCCGGTGGTGGCCTCTCGGCATATCACTGGGTATTCCGCTCGGGCTCAACCTCGTCGCGTTCGCTGTGGTGCCCAACGTCGGCCAAGTATGGTCGCGACCCGGCTACCTGCTGTCGGGCGCTGGCGCCGTGTTCAACCCATACAACGCGGCCGTGAAGGGAGTCGGTGCCGCTCACGATTGGCCAGTGCTTCTCATAATCGGCCTACGCATCGCCGCCGGCGCCGTGGCCTTGTTCGTGATTTGGTGGGCGTGGCACCGCCTGACCTCCCCGACGTTGCGGGTCATCACTGCCGGAAGCGCCGCTTTGCTCGGTGCCTTCCTCTCCGGCACTCTGGCGGAGGATCACTACATGCTCATGTTCGTCCCTCTGATGATGACAGTTACGGCCCGCCACTCACCGTTGCGGTTCCCTCTCGCCTGGGTCGGCGCGGCGTGGATCATGTACATTTGGCCGCTACCTGTCCGCTGGCTTGGCGGCAACAACGTGGTCGCGGCGAATTCAGCCCTTGAGGCAATAGGTATGGCCCTCGTGTTGATCACGATGGCGACCGACCTCGCGTCGCGAGGCCGAACAGTGTCCTTCCCACATCCCCGCATAAACCCCGGCAGCCTCGAGGGTCACTGAGGCTCAGATGCTGAGTTTGCGACAAATCCTGCGCTCCTCCGCGCAACGAACGGTCCATCTCCCTCCTCATTTCACGCTCGTGTTCATGGGTCACCACCACGAATGCCCGCGGACGATTCAGTCAGCACCTCATAGCCTCCTTATAATCGGCGCCGTGGCCTTGAATGTGCTGTCAGCGCCCGAATGATGCGACGTTGGGCCGCTTGATGAGCAGAGGTCCTGCATGTCTGTGGCGTTCACGACAGTTCTGCATAACCCCCATCATGTGCAGATTCGATCCCATGACTGGACAGAGTTCGTATCTGTCAAGTCCGGAGGCAACTACTAACTCAGGAGAGAGTTGCTGCGCTGAACAGCTAGGACAATGGTGAAGAACTCGATCAACCCCGACAACTCAATCGTAGCGAACTATCGCAGAGGCGATCTACGAGACCTGCTCCGTCGGATCGATGGAATCGGGCACGCCCGCTTTGCGACAATCATGGTCCTCATATATGTCGCTTTGAGCCTCTTCGCATACTTGCCTGCCTGGCCTGGCGATCCCCACAGACTAGTCGGGTGCGCCTGCGGTGACCCGGTGCAACAGGCTTGGTTCCTCGGCTGGCTACCGTGGGCAATGCTTCACGGCCACAATCTCTTTTTCACGAACTGGATGGAATACCCGCCAGGAGTGAACCTCTCGAACAACACCGAGATGCCGCTTCTCGGTTTGCTGGCCGCTCCGATCACCCTCACTGCTGGAGCGGTCTCAAGCTACAGCTTCCTGCTTTGGCTCTCCTATCCCGTCTCAGCGACGGCGGCGTTCTTCGTCTTTCGGCGGTGGACCCGATCAAACCTGGCCGCGGGTTGTGGTGGCCTCCTATACGGCTTTTCGGCGTATGTCGTCGGCCAGGGACTGGGTCACATCAATCTCGCGTTCGTGCCCTTGCCTCCCCTCATCTTCATGACTCTCCATGAAGTGTTGGTCCAGCAGCAGTCCAGTCCACGGAAGTGGGGGGTCCTACTCGGGCTGCTCGTGACCTCCCAGTACCTGATATCACCTGAAGTCCTAACGACGACGGCAGTGGTAGCGCTCTGCGGGGTCATCGTGCTGGCGCTCGCTCGCCGCCGGTATATCAACCTAGCCAGATTGTTGCACGCCTGGCGGGCACTTTGGCCGGGTGTTCTGATCGCTGTGCTGCTGCTCGGCTACCCGATCTACTTTCAGCTTGCGGGGCCCTTGAGCCTCCACGGCCCGGCCCAGGGCGGCCTCGATGGACCTTACCGAGCAGATCTGCTTGGAACCGTGGTACCCACCTCTTCGGTGCTCGTGGCTCCAGCAGCCGCGATCCGCATGGGTGACGGCTTCATCTCCGGAGCAGTCGCCGAGAATGGCAGCTATCTAGGCATTCCACTCTTGTTGCTCACTATCTGTTGTGTCTTTCGATACCGTCGCGACCGATGGATTCTGTTTGCCGCGCTGCTCTCCGTCATTGCCTTTGTGCTGTCGCTCGGACCGATTCTTGTTGTCGCTGGGCACCAGACGTCAATTCCTTTGCCCTTGGATCTGGTCGGGAAGGTGCCCCTCGTCGAGGACATCCTGCCGGCGCGTTTCTCCCTTTACGAGACCTTCTTCGTGACGATGATCGTCGCTCTGGCAACGGCACATGTCGTCCGCAGGGACGAGCTACAGAGCAGAGCGAGATCTCCACGCAGAACACTGTCGCCGGCTGCGGACCTCGCCGCTGATCCGTCGGCGAGGACGCATCCACGACCGCGGATAATCGCCCAGTTGGCCGTAACTGCACTCTGCGTTGCCACGGTCGTCTCGCTGGTACCCCGCTGGCCACGGGTGACGGCCGAAGTGAGCAGCGGGATGCCCCCGTTCTTCACTTCTACGGCTGCGAACCAGATACCCCAGGGGAGCGTCGTTCTCACTTTCCCGTTCACTATGTTTCCAACAGACCAAGGCCTGCTATGGCAGGAGACCGATCACTGGCGGTGGAAGCTTGTGGGAGGCTACGCGCTGATCCCGTACCCAGGCAATCAGGTCAGCCCAATGCCACCTTCGCTATCCCCAATCGCCGTGCAGGCCTTCTTGGGTTACTGGTCGACCGGCCAGGGCGGATACCTGGTGTGGACTCCGCCACCTGCCAACTCCCAGCTCGTCGCGGAGGTGCGCCGCTACGTGCACAACAACGGGATCGGAACAGTCGTCTTTTACAGTATTTCCCCTCAATCGCGAATCGTTCTTGCCGTATTCGAACGAGCCTTCGGCAAACCGATCTCCGAGGGCGGCGTGGAGATCTGGCTACACCTGAATCAGGCTCGCCCCAGCTGACCCACGTACGCTGGAAGCCAGGACACTCAGACAGTTCTCCGTGCCCTAGTCCCTCCCCTTGGCCAGTCCAGTCCTGCAAAACTGCCTTACGTGTCGAGTCGCATCCGAGATTCAGTCCGAGTGACATCGTGTTTCAGTCGAACTGTGGATAACTACATATCTCCGACCACTCGGTGTGGTCCAGCGACCTGGTCATCTGTCGCGACCGGCCGTGCGCCTCTAGTCGATGTCGAGCTCGAGCAGTTCGACCATCAGCTCGAGACCTTTCGCCGGATGCTCGTCATAACAAGGACGGCTATGGCAAGACGGTCCTGCGTGCCCTTGGACCCTGGCACGAAGCGCCGTTCGTGTCGCAACAGGGACCGCTGGGGCTCGAACCCCGTCTTCCTATGCGTCCCTATCAACTTATATGGACCGTGGTCCCAGCTCCGCCCGTATCGAGACGGTTACGGGGGCTGAGATCACAGAAGGCGAGTAGACGAGCCTACGAGCCCCGGGGCACGAAGGACGCGGATCTCGCCCGCTTGGCGAAGAGGCCCTCGCGTGATCCCGATGTCACCCGGCCAGCTCGCAGAGTTCATCGAGGATCGCGCGACTTTTCGTGCCTCGATCCGCGTCGATAGGCCGCGGCCATCCTGTTCGTCACTGCCTTGCGCACGCCCATCGAAAGCTCCATGGATCTGGCCTAGTCGCGGGCGCGGCCAGGCGGAGGTTCTTGCGTGAGGCACCGACCGCTTTCCACGCGGAGGTTTCTGATGAGTCAACACGGACAGCCCTTGACCGGTCGATCGCTGGCTGTAACATACGGGCCATTAAAGTAACAATGTTTCCTTTAACCGGAGCGCCGTGGTCCGAGCGGGATGACACCGCACGAGACGGGTTCGCTCGGACGAGCGAAGCGACTCTTGAGACGACCGCCCTGGCGACCGCCGATGAGGTGCGACCCGCGCCGTTCTTGCGTGCCGTAGAGATCGCGAAACACTTCGGCACCCTCGGCGTGCGAGAGTCCGGCAAGGTCAATGACCTGATCAAGTCGCTCAAAGTCGAGGGTCGGACGACTCTGTTAACCAGTCACAATGTCGAGCAAGTATTCCAGCTGGCCGAGCGAGGCTACGCAGGCTGCAACAAAAAGGAGGGAGACCAGTGACCAGGATTACATGGGCATGGCGACTCGCGGTGATCGGCGCTGTGATCGCGGTCAGCATCGCAACCGCCGCTTACGCCAGCGCCGGTAAGACGGGCAGCGCCGCCGCGCCCCGCACCGTCGCCAAGTCCGGCAGTGGTGTCGCGAGTGTCGTCAACATTTCCGACGAGTATGGGGTCACCTGGAACTGCCAGTTCAACCCGTTCAACGGCTCCGACGAGTTCGACTCCTTCGGGCCGGTCTACGAAGAGCTCGTCTACATGGACTCGCTCGAGAACGGGGCTACGACTCCGTGGCTGGCGACCGCCTGGGCCTGGTCCAACAACGACAGGACGCTCACCTTCACGATCAGAAGCGGCGTTAAGTGGTCCGACGGTGCCGCCTTCAGCGCCAAGGACGTGCTCTTTTCCTTCAACCTGCTGAAGAAGTACTCCGCGCTCGACCTCAACGGGGACTGGTCGGTGCTGAGCAGCGTGTCCGCCAAGGGATCGGACCAGGTCGTGTTCCAGTTCAAGACGGCTGCAGTGCCGTACTTCTACTACATCGCCGACGAGACGCCCATCGTGCCCGAGCACCTCTGGTCGAGCATCAAGGACCCGGTCACCTATCTCGACCCGCATCCGATCGGAACCGGGCCGTACGTCATGTCGAGCTGCAGCGGCGCCAACATCCAGTACAAGAAGAACGCGCTGTACTGGCAGGCGGGGCTGCCCAAGATCGAGACGGTGAACTTCCCGTCCTACCTCT